>DAIEPS010000059.1 GCA_027348305.1 Anaerolineaceae bacterium
ACACCTCAAAGTCCGTCGGGTTGCTAACCTCGAGAGAGTAATCACCTTGAGCAGGTTGAACTTCTGCTGTTCTTTCTCCAATGGATTGGACTTCCAAATTATCAAATGCAACTGTGATCGGTTCGCTATTTCCAGAATATGCAGATAATGCCAGGTCACCTGTCACAAATGTGCTGTCGTACACTGTTGCAACCTGGATATCATTCACAATAAAAGATAACTGTGATCCGCTGCAAATCGCAGTCAGGTGGTTGGTCCTTCCATCTGTATGAACAGCATCATTTAATTCCCACGCCACGAGCGGAGTAAGATCTTTGTTTTCAAACTTTTCCACCTCTACGTAGCCATCAGATGAGATTCTAAAGCCATAACCGTCACCATTCTCTTGTATACGGCAGTCCACCCCAAAGCCGTCGTCCAAAGATGAATTGGTTTCAATGACATCCACATCAACATCGATCCTGACGTCTCCAAAATTCTGATTTGCGACGCCCCAGTTGTATTGGTCCTCCTGGATGGCCGTTACCTGGTAGGTGCCGTTTACGTATTTTGCACTACCATATTCATCAGAGAAAACGCTCCAGCCTGAATCAGGATCGCTGAAATCGTCCGATAGAACCATCTTCATTGGTGCTTGTGTGGGTTGAACAAACTCCGTGCCCGTCGTATGTTCCAGCGTGCCGACAACTGTGGCCAATAACATTTCTTTGATCGGGTCCGATTTGATCAGATCGCGGATAGCCCCGCAGCCAGTCAGACCAATAAACATAAGAAGGGCAAATAAGATCGGCAATAATTGTTTTCTTTTCATGTTTGTCCTTTATCAATAATCATCCAAATGATTTTGGTCAATAACAGTAAAGCGTTATTCATATTGTATAGTTTTTCTGACCGAAATACTAAGGATAACCTGTCAAAAAAAACTTTCTCAACAACAAGACCTCAAAGATGATATGATCTTTTTGCCAAAAGTAAAAACTCATCTAAGCGGAAGAAGAGGAGCGTATCTACATCCACAGCGAAAAGAGTTTGAGAACGCCGATCGCGCTACGCTGGAAGGGTGCCCCTGTCTGAAATCACTATTAACAACTTGAAAAAGATCGGCCTTGAAGACAGCGTCGAATTTGACCTAATTCCATTGAAAGTGACTTGACTAAAGAAGCTTGTTTTCTTGGTTTAATTCAAGGATCGGATTTCTTTTATTGAAATCCGATCCTTGCCCTTTTAAATTCGTATTGTTTAATAGAGTCCCCGAATTCTTTTACCTTTAGAATTCGGGGACTTGCCCTTTTTTTTGTGAATAAATATGTTGTTCTCAAGCGTAACTTTGCTTTTTCCCAGAAAAGGTTTTCTTCGCGTTCTTCGCGACTCCGCGAGAGATAGACTGTTAAATTAAAACTTCGAGACTTCATGGTTTCGTGGTCAAGCACTTATTTCAACAATAAAATGCAAACCTCATCGCCACTCAGATGCAGCCAGCCTTTTTGAATCTTTGGCAGCTCTTCGCGTTTATTTGAAAGCAGCAATTCCCACTTTGCATCATTCAAACGCGGGCCTAATGCCAGTTTGATCTTCCTTTTGCCGAAATTCAGCGCCACCAGCACGGTTTGCCCATCAACCTGGCGCAGGTACCCCATCACCTGCTGCGGATCGTAAGTCAGCGGCACAAACATGCCCTTTTGCAGCGCGGGGGTGTTTTTACGCAGCTTCAGCAGCTTGCGGTAGAAATTAAGGATCGATCTTGGGTCCGATTTTTGCGCTTCAACATTGCGGTTGACATAATTTGGATGAACCTTAAGCCAGGGCTTGCCGCTGCCAAACCCCGCATTGGCCCCGGCAGACCATTGCATGGGTGAACGGCAGCCATCCCGGCCTTTGTTGAATGGCCAATAGGTCACACCCACTGGATCCTGCAGATCGCTCTTTTTAAGCGGGATGTCACGCATGCCGATCTCTTCTCCATAATACAGGAAGGGAGTTCCGCGCAGCGTCAGCAGCATGGCTGCAGCCACCTTCATCCGTTCATCATTATCGGGTGCATGAAAACGGGTTGCGCTTCGCACTGTGTCGTGATTGTTTAATACATAATTCGGCCAGGTATCACCCAGCGTCGCTTCCCATTCCAGCACGAATTTTAAGAACTTATCCGGTTTCCATGGGAAGTGAATGAAGGCAAAATTGAATGCCGCATGCAGTTTTCCGGAGCCGCAGTATTTGGCCGATGTTTTTGGATCCGCCAGAAAGGTCTCCCCCACCGCGTAGCGTTCAGGGTAGGCATCCAATGTCGCGCGGATCTCTTCAACCACGCTCATCATTTCAGGCCGGTCGGCGTCATAGATATGCACTTGTTGATCGAAGGGACGAATGCCAAACTTTTTTGGGTTGTCACGGTATTGATCGTCTTTGAAATACTCGTTAAAGACATCCAGCCTGAAGCCATCCACCCCGAGCTCGGACCAGAAACGGAAGACGGAGATCATTTCGGCGCGCACATCCGGGTTACGCCAGTTGAGGTCGGGCTGTTCCTTGACGAACATGTGATAGTACCATTCACCGGTCTTCTCGTCATAAGTCCAGCCTATCCCGCCAAAAATAGACTGCCAGTTGTTCGGCGGGGCATTCTTACCTTTGGAGCTTGTACGCCACAGGTACCAATCCCGTTTGGGGTTGTCTTTTGAGCTTCTTGATTCGATGAACCAGGGGTGCTGGTCTGAAGTGTGATTCATCACCAGGTCAAGGATCACCCTGATCTTGCGCTCGTGCGCCTGCCTGACCAGTTCCTCAAAATCGGCCATCTTGCCGTACTTGGGGTCGATCCCCTTGTAATCAGCAACATCATAGCCAAAATCCTTATCCGGAGAAGGGTTGATCGGCGACAGCCAGATGGCATCCACGCCAAGGTCGGCCAGGTAATCCAGTTTGCCGGTGATCCCCGGCAGGTCGCCGATGCCGTCGCCGTTGCTGTCAGCGAACGACCGCGGATAAATTTGATAAATGACACCGTCCCGCCACCACAAGAAATCAGACATGTTTTGCCTCAAACTTTTTTATTTTTAGTAATTATAAGCATGAATGCTTTCAATCACTCATTTTCTTTTTCATTCAATGACCAAGAAAGGTTATACATTTTTGCTGTTTGCATCAAATTCCAATGCTTTATTAATCAAAAAGGTGTATACATAAAGAATGGAAAGAAGATAAATATGACTACTATTTACGATTTCACAGTTGAAGACGCACAAGGTAAATCAATATCCTTGTCTCAGTATAAAAACAAGGTCATGATCATTGTTAATACCGCCAGCAAATGCGGTTTCACCCCACAATATAAAGACCTGCAAACTCTTTACGAAACCTGGCACGATAAAGGCCTCGAAATCCTCGCTTTTCCGTGCAACCAGTTTGCCGGGCAGGAAAGCGGTACCAATGATGAGATCCAGGAATTCTGCCAGGTCAATTTTGGCCTAACCTTCCCCGTCTTTGCCAAGATAAAGGTAAATGGAAAAGACTCTCATCCCTTATACAAATACCTGCGTTCACAAAAAGGTACAAAGCTGGGAAGCCAGATCAAATGGAATTTCACCAAATTCCTGATCGCCAAAGATGGCAGCATCTTCAAACGCTTTGAGCCCAACATCAATCCTGCAGAAATGGCTCCATTTGTTGAAGCATTGTTAAAGGAGAAAGAAGTCGCTTGATAAATTGTGGTTTCGCACCTATGCGCGAAGCTCGATAAGGGTTAAGAGAATATATATTTTTTAATGGTGTTTCATCGTGCCTGTTTCGGTGCAGTTTTCCTTGTCAGCCACTTGACATTGTGATAAAATAATTAGTGGTAAGTAAGTCAAGGAGATTTCAACACCGAAAAGTGGGTAGCCCCCACTTTTCTTATTATTTCACATAAATAAGTAACCATAACAGGCGGAGAATAAAAGCATGAAGAACGAATTTACACTCGCGTTCAACGAAGTACTTGAAGACAAGGGACTTCCCAAAGAGATCATTTTAAAAGCCCTCGAATCGGCCATGGTATCAGCTTACCGCCGCTCCGTCAACGCTTCAGCTCAACAGAATGTTGAAGCCGTCGTGGATACAGAGACCGGCAAAGTGACCATCTATGCTGAGAAAGAGGTCGTGGAGTCGGTTGAAAACGACATCACTGAAGTCTCTCTTGAAGACGCCCGCAAGGTCAATCCCGAGATCGAACTCGGAGGATTGATCACGGTTGAAACCACCCCCACCGATTTCGGACGCGTGGCAGCTCAAACCGCTCGTCAGGTCATTCAACAGCGCATCCGCGACGCAGAACGCGCTGCCCAGATCCTCTTCTACGAAAAACAACTCGGCGAAATCGTCAACGGCATGGTCCAGTCAGTGAACGCTACCGGTTTGACTGTCGGCCTCGAAATGAAAACCGAAGCCAGCATGCCGCGCAAAGAAATGATCCCCGGTGAACGCTTCCACATTCACGACCGCGTACGCGCCCTCGTGGCTGAAGTCAAAGACAACCAGCGCGGACCGCAGATCATCCTCTCCCGCACCCATCGCAATTTCCTGCGCCGCTTGCTCGAAAATGAAGTTCCCGAGATCTTCCACGGCATCGTAGAAATTCGTTCCATCGCCCGTGAACCAGGCCAGCGCGCCAAAGTTGCCGTCTCCGCCACCCAACAGGGCATTGACCCGGTGGGTGCCTGCGTGGGCATCCGCGGCGTCCGCATCCAGGCCATTGTGCGCGAACTGCATGACGAAAAGATTGACGTCATCGAATGGAATCCCGATCCCGCGATCTTCATTGCCAAAGCCATCAGCCCTGCCCGCGTCAGCGGTGTCTACCTTAATGAACAAAAAGTCGGCGGCGGCAAGACTGCCACTGTCGTTGTCCCCGAAGATCAACTCAGCCTGGCCATCGGCCGTGACGGACAGAACGCCCGCCTGGCAGCCAAACTGACCAGTTGGCGCATCGACATCAAGAGCCTGCCAGAAGCGGCTTCAGATTCTCTCTTCAAGATCAAAAATGACGGCTCATTTGCAGCCATGCTGGTCAGTGAAAAAGAGAACGTTGAGAAGATGGAAGAGTTTCTCGGCCGCAAAGCGGAAGGCCGCCCCCTCGCCCCCGAAGAATTGGACTTCATGTCCAAATTCGTCGATCGTGTGGAACGCAAAGCCACTGCCAAGACTGATGAACAGAAGAAAGCTGAAGAAAGCCAGTTTGAACTTCTCAAGAAACTGGTTCCCGCTTCAACCTTCTCCGTCAGCATCCTTGACTGCAACCTGCCTGAACACGTCGCATACATCCTGCAGGAAGCCGGTGTCTCCACGCTTGGCGAACTGGCAGTGCAGATGAAACTCGAACCTGATAACATCCTTCGCTTGCAGGGCATTGGTCCTCGGGCCATGGTCAACATCGAAATGATGATGACCGCCCTGGATGAACAGTTGATCGCCGAACAGGAAGCCGAAAAACTTAAGGCTCAGGAACCCGTGGCCGAAGTTGCTGCCGTGGTCGAAACACCTGTTGAGGAAAAAGTACAGTCTGAAGCGGTTGCAGAAGCTGTTGAAGTTCAGGCCGTCGAAGAAAAACCGGTTGCCGAAGCTAAAGTCACTGAAGCCGAACCGGAAGAAGAAATTTCACTTGAAGAGATCTTCACCTTGCGTCCTGAGGTGTTGGATACTGCTGTGGTTGCCGATGAAGAAGAAGGCGAATCCAGCGACCCGAACAAAAAGAAGAAAAAGAAGAGCAAGCATGTCGTTGTGACGTATGATCCTGACCGCGATCTCACCATGGTGACCAAGAAACACAAACGTGGCGGCGGTGATTGGGATTTCGAGGAATAAGAAGCGAGAAGGACTGGTGGCCAGAAAAGCGCAAAAACGTATTAAACACGTGCCTCAGCGCACCTGCATAGGGTGCCGGAGCGTTCTCTCCAAAAGAGAATTGATCCGCATTGTTCGCACTCCCCAGGGCATAATCATTGACCCGACGGGAAGAGCTGATGGCCGCGGCGCTTATCTGCACAACATCCGGTCATGTTGGGAGCAAGCAATAAAGGGCCCGATCAATAACGCCTTGAAGGTGGAGTTAACAGCCTCGGATAAAGCCAGGCTGGCCGAATTTATGGCAACTTTGCCAGAAGGTACTCCCCTTCAAGACGGCCTGACCAAAACTGATGAAGCAGAGGGAATGGCATCATGATCGGTTGATCTGAATCGACTTGCTCAGAGGTACCACAAGGATGATCCGCTTTTGATCGTGACAGGCGGCATTCAAGGGGGCACATTTTTTGGAGGTGCATTATGGGCGAGAGCAATAACAGCAAGACCATTGAATTTCCGGTGAGTCTCACCGTTCGCGATCTGGCAGCGAAGACATCAGCCAGTCCCATCCAGGTAATCAAAATACTTATGTCTAATGGTGTGATGGCCAACATCAATCAACAGATTGATTTTGATACTGCCGCCATCGTGGCTTCTGAATTGGGTTTTGAAGCCGTACTTGAAGCCTCAAAAGAAGATGTGGTTGCCGAAGATACCAGTGAAATTCCGCTGTGGCGCCGCTTGATCATGGATGAAGACCCCAAGAAGTTGGTCAAACGACCTGCAGTGGTGACCATTTTAGGTCACGTCGATCACGGCAAGACCACCTTGCTTGATGCCATCCGTCAAACCAACGTAGCCAGCGGAGAAGCCGGTGGCATTACCCAGCATATCGGTGCATACCAGGTCGTGCAAAAAGGACGCCTGATCACCTTCCTTGATACGCCAGGCCACGCGGCCTTTACGGCCATGCGCGCCCGCGGCGCCCAAGGTGCGGATATCGTCATCCTGGTCGTGGCGGCTGAAGATGGCGTCATGCCTCAAACCAAAGAGGCCATCGCCCACGCCAAAGCCGCACGCGTGCCCATCATCGTGGCACTCAACAAGATCGACCGCCCGGATGCCAACCCCGATTTCGTCAAGAAACAGCTTTCTGAATCAGGTCTCGTGCCTGACGAATGGGGCGGCAACACCATGGTCATCCCAGTCTCGGCTAAACAGAAGAAAGGCCTTGAAGACCTGCTTGAAGCCATTCTGTTGGTCAGCGACAGCCTTGACATCGTTGCTAACCCTGAAGGCAAAGTGACCGGCGTCGTCATCGAAGCTCAGATCGACAAGGCCAGAGGTGTGGTGGCTACTTTGTTGGTTCAAAACGGCACCCTGCAATCTGGCGACACCGTCCTGGCCGGAGAAACTTACGGCAAGGTGCGCGCCATGTTTGATTACACGGGCAAAAAAGTCAAAAGCGCCGGTCCTGCCTCGCCTGTTCAGGTGTTGGGATTTGGCGTAGTTCCCCCCGCTGGTGATCTCTTCCAGGTGGTGCCGAGCGAAAAAGAAGCTCGCGCCATTATTCAGGAACGCCAGGCTGAAAAGAGCCGCCATACCGTCACCGCTTCCAAGGCCACACTGGAGCAGCTGTTTGAGAAATTCCAGGCCGGTGAAGTGCGTGAACTGCCCTTGATCCTTAAAGCGGATGTGCAGGGTTCGATTGAGCCGATCATCAACTCACTCAATGAACTCAGCCAGGGCGACATCAAGATCAACATCATCCATGCCGAGACAGGCAGCATCAGCGAAAGCGATGTCATGCTGGCCGCAGCCTCAAAAGCCATTGTGCTCGGTTTCAACGTCAGCGCGGATACTGCCGCCCGCAACCTGGCCGAACAACAGGGCGTCTCGATCCGTCTTTACGAGATCATCTACCGTATGATCGAAGACATTGAGAAAGCTCTCAAGGGTATGCTCGAACCAGAGGTCAAAGAAGTTAATGTTGGGCAGGCACAGGTGCGTGCGATCTTCACCATCAACAAGGTCGGCACCATTGCTGGCTGCCGTGTCATTCAGGGTGAGGTCAGACGTAACACCCGCATCCGTGTGATGCGCAACGGCGAGAAGGTTTTTGACGGCGAGATCTCATCACTCAAGCATGAGAAAGACGACGTCAAAGAAGTACGCCAGGGTTTTGAGTGCGGAATTTCGTTAAAAGGGTATAATGACCTTAGCGAAGGCGACATACTTGAAAGTTACGTGATCGAAAAAACAAGTTAATTGGTTACTAATCAAGAAGGATGAACTTTTATGCCCTCTCCATTACGATTGACTCGCATTAACGACAGGTTCCAGCAGGAATTGTCGATGATGTTTGCAAGAAGTGAAGTCAGAGATCCGCGAGTCGCAGGGGTTACCGTTACAGAAGTCAGCGTGGACCGTGAGTTCTCGTATGCCGAGATCTATGTCTCGGCCGTGGAAGGTATTATCCGGTCAGATGAGATCTTAAAAGGTCTCGAAAGCGCGACACCTTTCATTCGCAAATACCTCTCAGACCGCATCGAACTGCGAAGCTTCCCGCGCCTGCGCTTTCACTGGGATGTCACTCCTGAAAAAGCGGATCGAATTGAGCAGATCATCGCCTCCATTCACGCAGATGATAAGAAATCAAAATAAGAGTCCTATGATCCTTGAAGAGATTCGTCAGGCTATTCATAACGCAGATCACATTGGCATCACCGCGCACATCCGCCCGGATGGGGATGCGGTGGGTGCCGTGATCGGCCTTGGCCTGGCGCTGCTCTCTTCAGGCAAACAGGTTCAGATGGTCTTGCGGGATGGTGTGTCAAACACCTTCAAACACCTGCAAGGCAGCGAACTGGTCAAACAGAAATTTGAAACGGATTGCGACCTGTATATCGCGCTAGATTCCTCCGATCTGCTCAGGTTGGGCGGGGTTTTGCGTGAACATCAGGCCGACATCTGCATTGACCATCACATCACCAACGAAAAATACGCCAAAATTAACCTCATTCGACCCGACGCGGTTGCCACATCTGCCATCCTGGCGGAAGTGATACCTCAGTTGGGGCTGACCATCGATCTGCCTGTTGCGAATGCCCTGCTAACCGGCATCCTCAGCGACTCGATCGGGTTCAGAACCTCGAACACCGACGCCAATGCGCTGCGCATCGCCGCGGACCTGATGGACAGGGGCGCGAACATTAACACGCTCTACAACAAGGCCCTTATCAGCCGTCCATTTGAAGCCACCAAGTATTGGGGCTATGCCCTGCAAAAACTTGAACGCTCAGACGGGCTGGTTTGGACGAACCTGACCCTTGAAGACCGCAAGAACGCGGGCTACCCGGGCAACGATGACGCCGACCTGATCAATGTTCTTTCGAGCATTGACCCCCTGGATGTGGTCGTTTTGTTTGTAGAGCAAAAACCCGACCTGGTCAAAGTAAGCTGGCGTGCCCTGCCGGGTCTGGATGTTTCAGGCATTGCACATTCGCTGGGTGGTGGCGGACACCCTGCGGCTGCCGGCGTAGAACTCGCCGGAACATTACCGGTAGTATCAGAAAAGATCTTGAAGCTTACCGCCGATTATCTTAAAACCGCAAAGGAAGAAACCATTGGAGTAATTCGGGTTACACCAGATGGAGGGTAAATATATGGGTAGCGATATGAATGACAAATTTGACATGAAGAATGCGATCTCGGGGGTTTTAGTGGTAGACAAGCCAACCGGTATGACTTCCCACGATGTCGTCCAGGCGATCCGCCGCGGAACCAATATCCGCCGTGCAGGTCACACCGGCACCCTCGATCCTCGCGCGTCGGGTGTTTTGGTCGTCTTGCTTGGACCAGCCGTCCGTTTGAGCGAATATGTTTCGGCCTCAGACAAACGCTACCAGGCTGTCATCATGTTGGGCACCACCACTGACACATTTGATGCTGACGGCAAAACCACATCCTCATCCCCGGTGAACGTTACCGAGGAACAGTTCGATACTGAACTGCAGAAGTTCGTGGGCCGCATCGAACAGGTGCCCCCGCCCTATTCTGCCATCAAGGTTGGCG
>DAIEPS010000005.1 GCA_027348305.1 Anaerolineaceae bacterium
TGCACCAGCGGCTGCGACGGCTGAACCAGCCTGGGGCTGATTCTGGCCGATGCCGGCTAGGGATTGAGAAAGCACGTTGCCAATGCCAAGTCCAGCGCCTATTCCGGCGGTTAAGCCTGCACCACCGCCAGGGTTATTGGCAGCCTCGCGCATGGCATCAGAGGCCTGCAGTTGAGCATAAGTCGCCATATCCAGCATACCCATGGCGCGTAATTCTTCTGCAGATTTTTCAGAAGGTTTGAGGCTTCCGATATAGAAAGATTTCAGCAAAATACCCAGGGCTGAAAAATCATCCTGTGCCTTGGCGCGGATGCCTGCACCCAGCTCTTCGGTCAGTGAGATCAATTCAAACACATTCTTCTTCTCACCAGTGGTTGAAAGGATGTCCTGTAATTTCGACAGGAGCATGATCCTGAATCGGTTCTCGATTTCAGAAAGCTGGTAAGAGCTCTTCGCACCCATGATCTGAGTGACAAATTGCTGGGGGTCAGAGATCTGGAAGCTGTATGTACCGTAACCGGTCAGCAAAGCCACGCCGAGACCAACCCCGGAGTTCTTGACCATGATCGGTTGGGCGGTACCCCATTTGCGATCAGGAAATTCCTTGGTTGAGACAAAATAGACCTCAGCCGTAAAGGGGGTGCGGTCATTGAATGCTTTGCCAATAAAATCGGTCAATAACGGGATATTTGCGGTGACAATGGTGTGGCGGCCGGGTCCAAACGAATCCAAAGCCTGTCCATCGCGCATGAAAACGACGCGTTGAGATTCGCGGACGATAATCTGTGAACCAATGCGCAGGTCGCACACACCGGTCTCAGGAAAGCGATGAACCAATTCATCGTTCATCTCATTTGGGTATTCCACTACATCAAAAATTCGTGCCATTGGGTCTCTCCCTATTAATTAGATTATCTGGATTATTGTCCGAGCTTCATCAGTTCAGAGCGTTGGTTGAAAGCATCGACACAATCCTGAGCTTTTTGGTTGAGATTGCGGATCGCGGCAGGCAACCCATCAGTACCGATTGAGGCTTCAAGATTATCGATAGCACTGGCAACCTCATCACCCATGGTAATCAGGGCCAGGTCATACTGATACATTTTTTCCAACTCGGCTTGATTGATCTTTGTTGCCTCAAAAAAGCTGGAATAACCATAAGCAGCATTTCTTACCCGATCGATAAATTGGCGCAATCGGGTTGAAGCGATTTCAATTTCATCGAGCACTTCAAGCTGACCGGCGTTTACCAAGTCTCGCTGGATGCTGGAAATCCGCGTCCACTGGGCCTGGAATTTATCAGAAACAGTTTCACGCAGTAATTTATCAGCATTTCTGCGATCCACACGTTCAATGTAGCCTTTGAATCCCGGGATCTTGGCAAATAATTTCTTGATGACATCCTGTTGGGATGTTACCCGATCAAATAAATCGCTCATTCTTATCCTCCGTTTTGCATATAATTAGCAATTCTTAACGATTATAGTATTTTTTTGAACCTCTTACAATTTAATTTACGGTTTTTTTTGAATAACGATTCGTATTTCTTATTAACCTTTTATTAGAACAACTCATCAGATTAAAACGATCCTGCCCCTTCGTTTTTCTGTTAAGTGATTGATAAGATTAATTCCTTTTTCGATGTATATAATCTTAATTATTCCAATATTGAAAAGAAAGGAGTGAATCCCATGCTATTTGCACCGAAAGAAAAAGGACAAGGTTTAATTGAATACGCATTGATTCTCGTTTTGATTGCTGTGGTTGTTATTGTTGTCCTTCGTTTGCTCGGACCCCAAATTGGCGGCGTTTTCAGCAGGATCAATAATTCATTATCTGCTGCGCCCAACTAATGCCATCGTTTTCAATCTTTTACACATCGAGTCCAATTGCAAAGTAGCTGTAATGTAAAAAGGATTGAAAACAAACCACAGAATACTATAATCAAATTATTGATAACTTATTTTTATGAAAGGAGAAAATCCTATGTTATTCTCACCCAAAGAAAAAGGCCAAGGTTTAATTGAATACGCATTGATTCTTGTTTTGATCGCTGTTGTTGTGATTGTTGTTCTTCGTTTGCTCGGACCTCAAATCGGCGGAGTATTCAGTAAAATCAACAACTCCTTATCAGCCGTCTAAATTTAACTCAAGCCTAAAAGTTTTTAGAAAGGCTCTGTTATCAGAGCCTTTCTTATTTGTAAGCGGTAAATCTCCCAAAAATTGAGTAAAAATCAGGTTAATGCGGATTTATCTGCCGTATAATTAATTTGATATTAATTAGGGATGTAGGACATGTAGGAGGTTTCAATGGCTGCAGGTAAAAAACGTAGAAGTAATATCTTAATCATCGTCATCTTGATCATCGCAGTTGGTGCTGTCCTGGCATATTTAGTATTAACAAATAGCACAGGATTAACGGGTGGAAAACCTTCCACCAACCAAAACCAACCTACCGCAACCGCAAACGTTGATTTAGTCGATATCGTTATCGCGTCTCAGTCCATTCAACGCGGAACGTTGATTACCAGCGATATGGTCACCACCATCAAATATCCCCGGGCACAAATGGCCGAAGGCGTCTTCTTCACTACAATTGATGAAGTTGTTGGCCAAAAAGCCAAGAACCCTATTGACCCCACCGTTCCCATAACACAAAATATGGTCATGTCTCAAGAAGGCGGATCACTCGCCTCATTTGATATTCCTGATGGCATGACAGCATTTTCGATTCCAGTCAGCCCAGAAACCAGTGTATCCTTTGCCCCTCAACAAGGTGATCATGTGATGGTGGTAGGCTGCATGTTGCTGACCGATATTGACCCTGAGTTCCAGACTCGTCTGCCGAATAATACAAGTACAACTTATTCACCTCTTGACGTCAATACCTTGAGTGACGAAGTCCTCAAAATTGTTCTAACCAATAAAGGTACACCCAACGCCCTTTCAGTTGAACCCATCGCTGCCGGTTCACTGAACTATTATGGCCGTTATGAACTCGACCCAAATACGAATAATTTCGTTTACTTATCCGCATCTGAAGCCCAGCGCCCGCGGCTGGTTTGCCAGACGATCATTCAAGATGCTGCAGTTCTAAAAGTCGGCATGTTCACACCCGACGGCTCTACACAACCCTCAGCCGCTGCCACCCCGACACCTGCGGCAGTCGAACCCACTCCAGCAGTTGGTACCTCATACGCAGATTACACGGGATCCGTGACCCTTATCCTTACACCTCAAGATACGCTTATTATGAATTACCTGCTATTGTCGGGAACAAAACTTTCACTGGCATTACGCAGTGCAGGCGATGCAGGTGAGATCGTCACCGATTCGGTCACACTGCAATACGTCATGGATCAGAAGAATATTACTGACCCCAGCAAACTTCCGTATAACGTCGAACCCAGAGTTGACACGCTTGTCTACCCCGGTTTTAATGACTATATCCTGATTCAACCTTAATGCAGGTCTCTGTTCATTGAATAACCGGAGTTGTGATGGCATCGCAAGAGAAAATTAATGTAGTCGTAGTCGATGATATTGATGAGTCGCGAGAAATGATCTTGCGAATGCTTCAATTTGATTCGTCCATTGAAGTCGTAGGTACCGGAAGAACTGGAATCGAAGCCATTGAATCCGCTCAGAAATTGAAACCTGACGTGATCGTAATGGATATCAACATGCCAGATATGGATGGCATTACTGCAACCGAAGCCATTCGCAAGAAAGTCCCCTACATTCAAATCGTTGTTCTTTCAGTTCAGAATGATGCCAATTACATGCGCAAGGCCATGCTGGCCGGCGCCCGTGATTTCTTGACCAAGCCTCCCATGATCGACGAGTTAACCGCCGCCATCCGCCGCGCCGGAGACCTGGCCCATGAAGAAAAAATGAAACAAACCACGGTCTTTTCGCCAAACGCCATGACCGGCCCGCTCTCACCTCAAATGATGATGCGCATGCCGCAAATGGCAATGGGAAAGATCATATGTGTTTACAGTCCAAAAGGTGGTGCTGGTTGTACCACGATTGCCACAAACCTGGCCGTTGGGCTAAAAACCCAGGACAATAAAGTTGCCATCGTGGATGCCAACCTTCTCTATGGAAATGTGGCAGTCTTTTTGAATGAACATGGCAAGAATTCCATCCTTGATCTCGTTGATCGCGCCGCTGAACTTGACCCGGAGATCATTGAAGATGTCATGGTTGAAAACAAATTAACCGGTTTGCATATGATGCCTTCGCCAAAAGATCCTGAGCTCAATGATGCACATAAAGGCGAGCCGGTTTCAAAGGTATTAAGCTTCTTGAAACAGATGTACAGCTTCATCATTATTGACACAACCTCTTATCTCACTGAGGTCGTGCAGGCCTGTCTCGATATCGCCGACTACATTGTGTTGATCACCACGCAAGACATACCCTCGATCAAAACGACCAACCAATTCCTGACACTGGCCGACGCCTCCGGTATCGCCCGAGACAAAATCCTTTTTGTGATGAACCGCTATGACAAACGAATTGCCATTTCTCCTGAACGTGTTGGAGAAAGCCTGAAACAGTCTGTGCTCGTTGCAATTCCATTTGAAGAGCGTATTATCACCAGCGCCATGAACAGGGGCGTGCCGTTCATGGTGGATAATAAAGTGGCTCCTGCCGGCAAAGCGGTTATTTCATTGGTAGAAATTATACGGTCAAGAATTCAGAAAGACCAAGAAAATCCCTCGTAATATTTAGGTCTGAGGAGACCAGGTAAATGTCAATCTTAAAACGAATCCAATCAGGTGAAAATCAACCTCCCTCCAACCAAGGAGGAAGTTCGTCTACACCTTCCTCTCCATCACCGATGCAGGTCAGAAAACCTCTCACGCCTCCCGGTCAATCGACCATGGATACCTACCAGGATCTCAAAAGCAGGGTTCAGAGCAAACTATTATCAGAGCTTGATCCAAGCGTGGATGTCACAGAGATCAATGAGGTTCGCAAAACCATTCAAAACCTGTTTGACCAGATCCTGGTCGAAGAGAACTTTGTTTTATCAAGGACTGAAAAAACGAGACTATTTGACCAGATCGTGGCAGAAATCCTCGGTCTTGGCCCCCTTCAGCCGCTGCTCGAAGACGACACCATTACCGAGGTTATGGTCAATGGCGCCAAGAATATCTATGTCGAACGGCGCGGTAAACTCCAAAAAGTGCCCTTGACCTTCGAAAGCAACGAACACGTCATGCGCATCATTGAAAGAATTGTGGCGCCCCTCGGCCGCCGTATTGATGAATCCAGTCCCTATGTGGATGCCCGCCTTCCAGACGGTTCCCGTGTTAATGCCATCATACCGCCGGTATCCCTGGTGGGACCTGTTCTTACCATCCGTAAATTTTCGAAGAATCCCTTCACTGTGGACCAATTGATCCAGTTTGGGTCACTGACCACAGAAGCCCTGCAATTCCTGGATGCGGCCGTCAAATCCAGGATCAACATTGTGATCTCGGGTGGTACCGGTTCAGGCAAGACCACCTTGCTCAACGTACTTTCAAGTTTCATCTCATCTGATGAGCGTATTCTGACCATTGAAAATGCTGCAGAACTGCAATTGAGACAGGACCACGTCATCACACTTGAATCCCGCCCGGCTAATATTGAAGGCAGAGGTGAGATCACCATCCGTGACCTGGTGGTGAATGCCCTTCGTATGCGTCCTGACCGCATCATCGTCGGCGAGATCCGTGATGAAGCTGCCATCGATATGCTCCAGGCTATGAATACCGGTCATGATGGTTCCATGACCACATTGCATTCCAACAGTCCGCGCGATACTCTATCCCGTCTCGAAACAATGGTCATGATGGCCGGTATGGAAATTCCCATGCGCGCCATTCGTGAACAGGTCAGTTCAGCCATCGATCTTGTGGTCCACCAGGAACGTATGCGTGACGGTACGCGTAAAGTGACCAATATCACTGAAGTGACCGGCATGGAAGGCGACGTCATTACCATGACCGATATATTCGTCTACGAACAGTTGGGTTATGAAAACAATAAAGTGATTGGCCGCATGCGCCCCACCGGACTTCGGCCAAAATTTATGGAAAAAATTGAAGCTGCTGGCATCCATCTTCCGCCAAGTGTCTTTGGCATTGGAACGCACAGGTAGCAGGGAACGATTATGAATCCTGTCATTATTCTTTGGGCTGGTGGCGCGTTGGTACTAATCCTGACCGTGGTGGGTATTGCGGTTTCGATCGGCAGCCGGCGTTCCACTGAAGAAGAACGGCTTGGGGAATACGTTGAGCCCGAGAAGGAAGTCGTTCCGCAGAAGAAAGAAGCCTCCACGCCAGTTACTGAGTGGTTAACCAAACGGGTTGAAAAATCAAGTTTTGGTGACAAACTTGGTAAAGAATTAGCTCAGGCGGACCTCAAGCTTAAACCGGGTGAATTTGTCGCTTTGATGGTCATTTTTGCTTTTATCATGGCCATATTGGGATGGTTCATCGGCTCACAAAGCATAATCATCGCCCTCGTGGGTGCCGTCGTCGGCGCCTTCCTGCCGAGGATTTATGTCAGCAGTTCAAAAAAGAAACGACTGGTCAAATTCAACGACCAATTGGGCGATATGCTTGGACTGATGGTCAACGGCCTGCGCGCAGGATATTCAGTCATGCAGGCCATGGAATCGGTCAGCCGCGAGCTGCCCTCACCCATTTGCGATGAGTTCCGCAGGGTTGTGCAAGAAATTCAATTAGGTGTCACCACTGAAAAAGCGCTTGAGAACTTACTAAGGCGCATCCCCAGTGACGACCTGGATCTGGTGATCACAGCCATGAATGTTCAACGTGAGGTTGGCGGCAACCTTGCCGAAATTCTGGATACCATTTCACATACCATTCGCGAACGTATCCGCCTTAAAGGTGAGATCAGGGTCTTGACCGCACAAATGGATGTATCCGCAACCATCCTGGCTGTGCTGCCAGTGGGTGTGATCTTCTTTCTGTACCTCATCAATAGGGATTACATCAGCCTGTTGTGGTCTCAAGAATCCAATTCCGGTCCTATCCCTTGCGGTTATACCGCAATCGGATTGGCAGTAGTTTTGATCATAGCCGGCTACTTTACGATCAAGAAAATGGGAAATATCGAAGTATGATACCGATTCTCGTTTTAATTGGACTGATTATCATCATAGCCGTAGCGTTGGTTGTGATCGGTTTGCGCAATCCGCAAACTGTCAATGACCGCCTTTTGCAAGACCGCCTCGAAGAATTCAGCCGAACCGGTGAACAGGTTGATCTTGAAAAGCTGGAAATGTCGCAGCCCTTTACCGAGCGTGTTATTTATCCGCTGGCCAGAAAATTGGGTGAAATTACCATCAAATTTACACCTCAAAACTGGTTGAACAGCATTTCACGTAAACTTGAATTGGCAGGAAGCCCCTCCAAGATGGATCCAACCATATTCCTGGCGACCCAATTCATCATGGCTGTCGTCTTCGGCGGCATCATGCTGCTCTTTATGACCGTTATAGCCAAATCCTTTCCGGCTGGACAGATCTTTCTGTTTGTGGTTGTTTTTACAGGCATCGGCTTTTTCATGCCTCAATTCCAGTTATCCACCAAGATCACAAAAAGGCAGAAAGCGATTCGCCGAGCCATGCCAGATGCATTGGATCTGTTGACGATCTGCGTGGAAGCCGGCCTCGGATTTGACGCCGCCTTGAACAAAGTGACAGAAAAATGGGAAACACAGCTTTCGAAATCATTCCAACGTGTCATTCAAGAGATCCAATTAGGCAAGTTGCGTCGTGAAGCATTGCGCGACATGGCAGAAAACATTGGCATCCCTGAAATGACCAGTTTCGTAGCTGCGGTCATCCAAAGCGAACAACTGGGTGTCAGCATGGCCAAAGTGCTTAGAATCCAGGCGGATCAGATGCGCATCAAGAGGCGCCAATTGGCTGAAGAAGAAGCCCACAAGGCCCCGATCAAGATGTTGATCCCCATGGCATTCTTGATCTTTCCATCTTTGTTGATCGTCTTGTTCGTCCCTGCTATATTGACCGTTATGCAATCAGGAATTTTAGGCGGTTTATGATCTACTAACGGGAGGTCGTCACAGTTTTGACGGACTTTACCCTGGCCAACAAACTTCATCTTCAAATAACCAGTCTATTCTGGAGAAGTATGGACTGGCTCTATCCCCCACGGTGCTGCAATTGCGACCGCCGGGGATTTGTTTTATGCGAAACCTGTTTTGCTGAGATCGAACCACTACAAGGTGCTCTTTGCCAAAAATGCGGATATCCGGTCTCTGGCAAAGGAAGATTGTGTGAAGAGTGTCGACTTGCTCCTCCTCCATTCACACAGATGCTTTCATGGACGTCTTATATAGGGCCGGTAAAAGAGGCGATCCATGCACTCAAATACAAACGCAACCTGGCAATGGGACCTTTCCTGGCAAAACCCCTGGTGGAGATCGTAAAAAGATCAGGATGGAACATCGACCTGGTGGTTCCGATACCCTTAAGCCGCTCGCGGTTGAGATTCAGGGGATATAACCAGGCAGCCTTGATCTCTCATCAGCTTGCCGCGCAATTGAATATTCAACACTCCAACACCGCCGTAAAGCGCGTCAGAAACACGTCAACCCAAATCGAATTGGATGTTAATAAAAGATTTATGAATTTGTTTGATGCTTTTTATGCAAATCCTGCTACACTAAAAAAGAGAAACATTCTGATCGTCGATGATGTGATCACTACCGGAGCCACGATGCAGAATTGTACGAAAGCTCTTCTTCAAGCAGGTGCAGAAAATATCTATTGTGTGTCCGTGGCGAGAGCCATTTTGAGACATGCCAAACACCACCAAGGTTTCGCTTCCAATTCAGTTTTACTATCTTAATGAGGAGGAAACAATGGAACAAAAAGTTGAAATAACGGTAA
The DNA here is from genome assembly GCA_027348305.1 of Anaerolineaceae bacterium. Taxonomy (GTDB): domain Bacteria; phylum Chloroflexota; class Anaerolineae; order Anaerolineales; family Anaerolineaceae; genus UBA6107. The sequence goes on from DAIEPS010000005.1 coordinate 8,942, forward strand.
AGTACATGGAATTGACGGACCGCATCAAAGAGTACATCGAAAAGAAAGTACCGAGGTTAGAACGTTTATTACCAACAATTGAGTCAATGAAATTTGATCTCTCCTATTCAAAATCAGCCCGGAATCGATCTGATCGCGAAGTAGCTCAAATCACTCTGACCGGCAAAGGCTTTGTACTCCGCACAGAAGAACGCAATGCAGACATGTTAACCGCCATTGATAACGCTACCGACAAAATGCAAAGACAGATCGAGCGATTTAAAGGCAAGAGAGCACGCGGAAGAGGAGACGGTGTTCCGGCTTCAGAAGTGAACATCAATCAACCTGAAATTGAAGAAGGTGCAAAATCCGCTATTGTCAGGCGCAAATCCTTCACCCTCATCCCAATGGATGAGAACGAGGCCGTTGAGCAAATGGCTCTGGTGGCTCACGAGGATTTCTTTATCTTCTACAACGTCAACACCAATTCGATCAATGTTCTTTATACCCGTCGAGACGGCAACCTGGGGCTGATCGAACCCAAAATCGGATAATTCAATAACCTTCAAATGATTGGATGGCCGGGTTTAAACCCGGCCATTTTTAATTAATCTATCTTCCGTATGACTCACAATCTATCTTAAGTAACCTGTTTCTTATAGCAACAATATATAAAATCAATCTGTCTAAGACTGTTAACTTTAGGAGATTAATTATGAACTTGGTTACAGGTGCAACTGGACACATTGGAAATGTTTTGGTCAAAGAATTGGTCAAAAGGGGAGAAAAAGTGCGGGTGCTGATCTTGCCCGGCGAAGATCTAACCCCTTTGAAGGGTCTCGATATTCAAATTATGGAAGGCAACGTCCTGGATCCCTGCTGCCTTGGACCTGCTTTCGAAGGCGTAGACTATGTTTTTCACCTGGCCGGCATCATTTCCATCATGCCAGGCAAGGATGATTTTGTTCATGACGTTAATGTAAACGGTACCGTCAACATGCTTGCTGCTGCAAAAAAAGCCGGCGTAAAGCGCTTTATTCATACCAGTTCCATTCATGCATTTAAACGCATTCCCCACGGTGTTCTGGTTGACGAGAACGTGCCTATTGACCCCGGCTCAGCGGTCGCTGCATACGATCAATCAAAAGCAGAAGCCACGCTGGCTGTTCTTGAAGCCGCGAAGAACGGGCTGCCTGCAGTGGTGGTCTGCCCCACCGGCGTGATCGGCCCCTTTGACTACAAAGGCTCTGAAATGGGCGTGCTGATTCAGGAATGGATGATGTTCAGGGTTAATTTCCTGATCGAAGGAAACTACGATTTTGTGGATGTACGCGATGTCGTCCAGGGGATGATCCTCGCCAGGGAAAAGGGCAAGATCGGGCAGATCTACATTCTGTCTGGTGAATTGATCAGAGTTGCAGATATGTGGCGTCTGGTGAAGGAATTAGTTTCCTGGCAAAAATCTTCCTTTATTAATATCCCCGTTCGCATCGCTGCTTTCGTGGCAAAATTCACCCAGTTTTACTACAAACTCACGCGATCCAAACCGCGTTTTACCACCTACAGCATTGAAACGCTGCACACCAACGCTGTGATCAGCAATCAGAAGGCTCGAACTGTTCTTGGTTATCATCCACGTTCACTTCGGGATTCCCTGGCGGATACGGTCACCTGGTGGAAACAAGAAGTACCTCAACTTTTAACCAAAAATCGTAGATAATTGAGGTATGACCTACACACAAACCCACAACTCAAAAATCGTTCTTATCACTGGCGCATCAAGCGGTATCGGTGCCAAAACGGCTGAATTCCTGGCTACCAAGGGATTCACCGTTTTACTGGTTGCACGCCGCAAAGAGAAACTGGCGGCCCTTGTCAACCAGATCCAGGCTCAAAATGGCCGCGCCCATTTCTTTGAAGCAGATCTCTCCATTGAACAGGTGCGTATCGATCTGATCGCCCAACTAAGTCGAGAATCGCTAATGCCGGATATATTGATCAACAACGCCGGTTTTGGCTGGTACGGACATTTTGAAACCATGAGTTGGCAGACCGGCAGAGACCTAATCGCCATAAATATTGAAGCTGTGGCTCATCTGACCCATCTTGTGCTGCCGGGCATGCTGCAAAGAGGATACGGGCACATTATCAACATCGGTTCGGTGGCCGGCAAGCTCCCCGAACAGGGCATCGCACTCTATTCCGCGTCTAAAGCATTTCTGGATGCCTTCACCTCTTCACTCTATCGCGAACTGCGTGGAAGCCATGTAACCGCATCCGTGGCACGCCTTGGTCCGATCCAAACGGAGTTCTTTGACGCCGCCCGCAGTCATAAGAACGGCGGCAACGTACCGGCTGAAAAAATGGCCATCCCCGCCGAGGTCGTTGCCCGCAGGCTCTACCGTTTGATCGCTCACCCGCGTAAAGTGGTTTACATCCCGTGGACTCTTTTTGTCTCTCCTCTGCTCGAGACCTTCTTTTCAGGCATCATTGACCTGGTGGGTCCGCTGCTGCTCGGAAAAAAGAAATCCCAGGCTTAATTACTTCACCATTTTGTAAGCTTTCGCGCCTTGCCAGCCTATGAACGCTGCGCTATAATTCACCCGTTAATCTACGGAAATGGAAAGGTTTAAAATTCATGATCGATGTCAATGATCTTCGCAAAGGTGTAGTTTTTGAGATAGACGGGTACCTATACAAGGTACTTGAATACTCTTTCAGTAAACCTGGCCGCGGCAATGCAACCATCCGCATTAAAGCGCGCGACCTGCGTAAAGGCAACACACTTGAAAAAACCTTCACCTCTGGTGAGCGTATTCAAGATGTGCGTCTTGATTTTCACAATGTTCAATACCTGTATAACGACGGCGAACTCTATTTCTTCATGGATCTCGAAACCTTCGAACAGCCAGCCATCCCTGGGTCGGTCATTGGTGATTATGCCGGCTTCCTCAAACCTGAGATGGAAGTCAAACTGACCTTCTACAACGCCGAGCCAATTGATATCGAGTTGCCCACCACCGTGGATCTCAAAGTCACTTATGCTGAACAGGCTGTGCGCGGAGATACCGCCACAGGAGTGACCAAGAAAGTCACCACCGAGACCGGTCTTGAAGTGGCCACACCATACTTCGTTTCCACCAACGACACCATCAGGGTGGATACACGAACCGGCGAGTATTTGACCAGGGTCTAGGTTCAAAAAGCCCAATTGACTGTCCCCGCATGGGGACAGTTTTGTATAAAAGGAAAACATGAGAACTCCAGTCGGAATTGAGTGTCCCTATTTTTATGGTGATTATTTCAGAGGCAGGAATATCGAAGAATGCCGCCTGCTCAGTGCCAATCCCAACAACGGCCCCTGGAAGCCAAACCTGTGCAAGACTTGTCCAATCCCGGCCATCACCCGTTCGAACGCCTGTGAAAACATGACCCTATACGCTTCGGTCAGTAAAAGTGCATTGAAAAACAGGCGCGTTAAAGTGACTGCCTACTGTTCCAAATCCAACTCAGAGGTTAAAGTTCCTCAAGTTGGCTGCGAACTCTGCCATCAAGATTTCAATCTATTGGATAAACCTGAATCCAAATGAGCGTCACCCTTCTCATCGATCTCGACGATACTCTGCTGATCAATCCGCTGGAAAGCTTTATGCCGGCTTACATCAAGCTGCTTTCCAAGAAATTGGCTCCGTATGTCGCCCCTGAAAAAATGGTGCCCCAGCTTTTGGCGGCCACCGATTGCATGATCAAAATCCCCTCTTCAAACAAAACACTTGAGCAGACTTTTGATGAGAATTTTTATCCCCAGCTCGGCTTGCAAAAAACCGAGATAGAGCCGCTGATCAATGATTTTTACCAGAATGAGTTCAATGAACTTCAACAAGTAACCCGTTTACGACTTGAAGCGGTCAAGCTGATCGAATATGCAGTTTCAAAGAATTACACCATTGTAGTTGCCACCAATCCACTTTTTCCGCAAACCGCAATGCGTTCGCGTTTGCGCTGGGCGGGTTTCTCAGAAACGAACTTCCCGTTCAAATTTGTAACCTCGTATGAATTGATGCATTTCTCCAAACCCAAACCGGCATATTATGCCGAGATATTGGGCAAGCTTGGCTGGCCGCGCGGACCCGTGTGCATGGTCGGCAACAGCTTGAAGGAAGACATTTTACCGGCTCTTTCCCTTGGGATCCCAGGTTTTTGGTTGGATGGTAAAGTTGACAAACTGGATGAATCCCAAAAGAGCAGCCTCACCATCGGCTCGCTGGATGAAGTCATCCCCTGGCTTGAAACCCTGCCTGACCCTGAAGGACAAATCGACCTGAAAGATATACCCGGTGTCTTGGGCACGCTCAGTGCAGTACCAACCATTCTGATGGACCTAACCGATAAACTGGACGATGCTGCCTGGAAGAAAAAAACATCGGCACAGGATCTGTCAGTCCTAGAACTTCTCAGCCACTTGCTGGATGTCGAAACCGAGATCAACGCTCCGCGGATCGACTTGGTCTTGTCCGAAGACAACCCTTTTGTAGCCGGTGTCGATAGCGATCCATGGATCGAAGAGCGCCACTATCAAACAACCCGCTCCCCCAAGGTCATTGCAAATTTTATGACCCAAAGGCAGACCTCGGTCGCCAAATTGTCTGCGTTATCCGATGCTGAGTGGCTCAGACCGGCAAGGCATTCGTTTTTCGGTCCAACAACTTTATTCGAGTTGGTCCGATTTATCGCCATCCATGATATTGATCATATTCGTCAGGTTTACTCATTAATTCAAGGTTGATCTTTCAAAAAAAGCCCTCGGGGTATAAGAGCTTTATTAATTTTTTCATAATTCTTGACTTTTATCTGGTAACGCCTCTTTTAGATTGGTATAATCCTATAAACAAGCAAACTGAAAAGAGGTTTGCGAAAGGTTGGAGGTATAGTGAAACCACGTAGTCAATCTTACGTCATCTATGTACTTTTGTTCATCGCGATCATCGTATTGATCGTTTTTAACCTGAACAAAACAAATACTGCTGATACAGTTTTATCGATAAATCAATTGGCAGAACAGATACAACAAGGCAATATTTCTCGTGTTGTTGAAGAAGAAAACAAAATTACAGTCTATTTAAAAGATGGAATCACCGAAAAGACGGTAGTCAAAGAAACAGAAACCACCCTGGTCAACCAGTTGCTGGCTCTGGGGGTTACCCCTGACAAACTGACTCCCGCCAGCGGGATCAAAATTGAAGTCAAAGCCCCGAGTGCCATGGCGGGGATCTTGAATGCAGCTTTCTACATTCTGCCCTTCCTGCTGCTGGCTGGTGCCTTCTTCTTCATCTTCCGACAGGCACAGGGCAGCAACAACGCCGCCATGTCCTTTGGAAAATCCCGTGCACGCATGTTCACAGGTGACCATCCTACAACAACTTTTGCGGATGTTGCCGGTATCGACGAATCGAAAGAAGAGCTTAGAGAAGTCGTTGAATTCCTGCGTGAACCGCAGAAATTCCTGGCACTCGGCGCCCGCATTCCAAAAGGCGTGCTGCTCGTCGGCCCTCCTGGAACCGGCAAGACCCTTCTGGCAAAAGCCGTATCCGGTGAAGCTGGAGTACCCTTCTTCTCCATTTCAGGTTCCGAATTCGTTGAAATGTTCGTAGGTGTTGGTGCCAGCCGCGTGCGTGACCTGTTTGATCAGGCAAAACGCAACTCTCCCTGCATCGTTTTCGTGGATGAAATTGATGCGGTCGGCCGCCAGCGCGGTGCCGGTCTTGGCGGAAGTCACGACGAACGCGAACAGACCCTGAACCAGATGCTGGTTGAAATGGACGGTTTCGACACCGACACAAACATAATCATCATGGCCGCCACCAACAGACCTGACATCCTCGACCCAGCCTTGCTGCGCCCCGGTCGTTTTGACCGTCGTGTGGTGTTAGATCGCCCCGATGTGCGCGGACGTGAAGAAATCCTCAAGGTGCATATCAAAGGCAAACCCGTTGACCCTGAAGTAAAACTTGCAGTGGTTGCCAAATCAACCCCCGGCTTTGTCGGTGCGGATATCGAAAACCTGGTCAACGAAGCCGCCATCCTGGCTGCCCGCCGCAACAAGAAAAGCATCGGTCAGAGCGAATTTGAAGAATCCATCGAACGTGTGATTGCCGGCCCTGAACGCAAGAGTCGCCTGATCAGTGCGGAAGAAAAACGTATCGTGGCTTATCATGAAGCCGGGCATGCCGTGGTCATGAACTCAATTGCTGAAGCCGACCCCGTGCAGAAGGTATCCATCATCGCCAGAGGCATGGCAGCAGGTTATACGCTCTCACTGCCCATTGATGACCGCACCCTGATGCCCCGCAAGAAAATGCTGGCCGATATGGTTGGTCTGTTGGGCGGACGCGCTGCCGAAGAACTCGCATTTGACGATATCACCTCAGGCGCCTCAAATGACATCGAAAGAGTCACCCAATTGGCCAAAACCATGGTCACCCGCCTGGGCATGAGCGCTGAACTAGGCCCTATGGTCTACGGACAAAAAGAAGAAATGATCTTTTTGGGTCGTGAGATCTCAGAACAACGCGACTATTCAGAGGCCGTGGCTGAAAAGATCGACAAGGAAGTGCGTTCTTTGGTCAACGATGCTTACTCAAAAGCCCAGGCCATCCTGAAGCAATATCACGCCGAATTGGACGCGGTGGCTCAGAAACTGTTGGAAGTGGAAACCCTTTCGAAGGAAGAATTCGAAAAGATCTTCCCACCGCCAGTGCCGCATAAAAATGCCACACCTGTCTACGCAACATCAAGTGACTAAAATGATCGGGAGCTTTTCGGCTCCCGATTTCTTTTATTTTTCGTCATACATCTTGACCAGTTCCCTGCGCAGCACCTTGCCCAACGGAGATCTGGGCAGTGCTTCTACAGCCACTATCTCTTTTGGGATCTTATAGCCTGCCAGTGATGAACGGCAGAAAAGCTGCACATCTTTTTGATCAAGGGGAGCGTGATCACGCATCACCACCCATGCTTTGACTGCTTCTCCGGTGTTCTCATCAGGCACACCAGCCACCGCAGCTTCGCTGATCTTGTGATGCCTGACCAGCACTTCTTCAACTTCCGCCGGCCAGACCTGCATCCCGTTCACCTTGATCAATTCTTTGAGCCGGCCAACAATATAGAAATATCCGTCTTCGTCCATTCTGGCGATGTCACCTGTACAAAGCCAATCTTCTTTCATAACGAGCGAGGTTTCTTCAAGTGAGCCGAAATACCCCAGCATCACCTGCGGGCTGCGGATGAGAAGCTGACCCGATTCGCCAGGGGCAACTTCTTTTGAATTGTCCTCAAGGTCAACGATCCTGCATTCCACATCGGGCAGCGGCAGTCCGATCGAGCCGTTGCGGTTCTCTCCCTGGATGGGATTGCAGTGCGTGGCTGTGGGTGCTTCTGAAAGGCCGTAACCTTCCACCAGCTTCCCACCGGTGAGTTTTTCGAACTGTATGCGCGTTTCAGGCAGCAGCGGGGCTGAGCCTGAGATACAGGCTTTGATGGAGCTAAGATCCACTTCACCCGCCAGCGCCTTTGGATGGTGGTTGATCGCATTATAGATGGATGGCACCCCCGGAAAGACCGTGACCTTGTGTTCCTGGATAAGGTTAAGCATTTCATCAAGATTGCGGGCATCTGGTGCCAACACGATAGCCGCACCCATGGCGATGCCTACATTCAGACCAATGACCATGCCGTAAACGTGATACAGCGGGATGGCTGTCAAGAAGACTTCCTTACCCTTCTGAAGCGGGGTCAGCCATTTTGAAAATTGAACAATATTAGCCACCACGTTACAGTGCAGCGCCAACGCAGCCTTGGGCAGCCCCGTGGTTCCACCGCTAAACTGGAGCACGGCCGGGCTTAATGCATGCACCAGCGGCAGCTTGACGGGTACTTCTGGATTATTGGTCCATTTTTCAAATGGAATGAAGACCACAGGTTCATAAACACTCGGAAAAAACTGTTGATCTGTTTTGATATCAACCAGGATCAAATGCTCACATCCCGATTTGCTTTTGAGTTCAAAAAGTTCATCAGCCCTGTTCTTCAATCCGATCAAAATTCGCGGACTCGCGATCTTGGTCTGATACTGCCATTCTGGCAGCGGATAGAACGGATTCATGGCAGCGACAACGCCGCCTGCCATCAGGGTTCCAAAAAAACTGATCACAAATTCGATGCTGTTCGGCAGACAAATACCCACCCGGTCACCGGGGATCAACCCCATCTGAACAAGGTGTTCGGCGAAATTCCGGCTGGAGGAGAGTAATTCGGCATAACTGATGGTTTTATGCCCGCAGATCAAGGCCATTCTGCCTGAATTTTCGACTGCCTGTGTCACCAAAAAGTCCTGAATGGTGAAATCAGGATACTCCAAATGAGGGGGCACACCAGCGTCATAGTGTTTTAGCCAGGGTTGTAAGTCTTTCATTTCTCTCCCGCTTGCCAAACCAGGATGGATTGCACGATCTCTTGCAGCGGATCAGGGGTCATTTCGTACCATTCGATCAGCGGATCGCCGGGTTTGAACCAGTTCGCCTGCCGTCTGATAAATTCGCGTGTCTTTTTTCTCATTTGAACTTTGGTTTCTTCAAGTGAAAGCTCACCGTGGATGTGTTGGATAACTTCACGATACCCGATGGCCGAAAGTGACGGTAAATCCTCATGGTATCCCTTGCTTAAAAGGATTCTTACTTCATCAACAAAACCCTGCGCAAACATCGCTTCAATACGGGCATCTACCCTGGCATAAAGTTCTTCACGAGGCCGGCTCAACCCGATCAATTTGAAATCAAGATCGGGCGGCTGCTTATCTTTTTGGGTTGAAAACAATTCACCCGTGGTAAAGATCACTTCAAGTGCACGGATGGAGCGTCTGAGGTTGTTGGCATCCATTTTTGCAGCGGCTTCAGGGTCGATCAGCGACAGGCGCCGGTGCAGTTCGGCGGCGCCGATCTCAAGCCCGAAACGTTCAAGCACCTCCCTCATCCGCGGATCAGGGTGCACAGTGGGAATGACCCAGCCCTCCATCATTGAACGGATATACTGCCCCGTTCCGCCTGCCACGATGGGCAGTTTTCCACGGGATTGAATCTCATGAATGACTACCAGCATTTTTTGTTGAAAGGTCGCCAGCGACCAGATCTCATCAGGGTCTGCCAGGTCGATCATGTGATGAGGTGCGCTTGCCAGTTCACTTTTAGTTGGTTTGGCTGTACCGATATCCATGCCGCGGTACAGGAGACGTGAATCTGCAGAGACAATTTCTCCTCCAAGCACCCCGGCCAGTCGGATGGCCAGTTCGGTCTTTCCGACCGCGGTGGGTCCGACAAGCACCACAACCCCCTTATTGCGGAGGTTTTTTTGTCGAGTAAATTCAGGATGCATTTTCAAACCACTCTATTTGTGGGTTTTTAGAGTTAATCATGCCGGTCACCGCGACAACATCCAAACGCCAGCACTCTTTATATTCCTGGTGGTTTTCCAACCAGTGTTCAGCGGAATCAAACATGTGATCCAATTTTTCCTCGGTAACGGCTTCTTCAGGATAACCGGCTTGATTATGCAATCGCGCCTTGACCTCAATAAAAACCAGCGTTTCACGATCGAGGGCAATGATGTCAATTTCACCTGCGGGAGTGCGTACATTTCTTGCCAACAGTTTAAATCCCTTATTTTCCAGAAATGCACAAGCGCAGTCTTCTCCCCACTTGCCTACAATTTGATTACGTCCTGAGTGGCGCTGATCTTTCACACAAGACCTCCGTTTGGCTAATTCAAATTCTACCTTAAGTTTGGTTGTTATTTTCGACAGGAATGTTTCAAGTCACTCAATACCTGTTAGAATTGATAAAAATTAGGAATAAGAATGCCCACTGCTGAACTGATAGCCATCGGAACCGAATTATTGCTTGGCGAGATTATCGACACCAACACAAAATATCTTGCCCGGCAGCTAAGAGATTATGGGGTTGATCTTTATCGAAGCACGACAGTTGGCGATAACCTCCAACGAATCACTTTACTCATTCAGGAAGCCCTTTCGAGGGCGGATATTGTCATCACCACCGGAGGTCTCGGCCCCACCGTGGATGACCCCACCCGCGACGCCGCAGCCCAGGCCTGCAATACCCATAATGAGTTCCATCCTGAATTATGGGAACAGATAAGGCAGCGTTTTCTTAAACGCGCGATGAACATTTCAGAAAACAACAAAAAACAAGCCATGATCCCCGCAGGTGCGGTGGTGATCGCAAACCCCGTAGGCACAGCACCCGCATTCATTATGCCCATAAACGGCAAAGCTCTGGTCTGTCTGCCTGGTGTACCTCGTGAAATGGAATACCTGATGCAGACTGCCATCCTCCCCTGGCTGAAGGATCATTATTCACTATCTGGCATGATCAAAGCGAGAGTGCTGCACATTGGGGCAGTCTCTGAATCAAAAATTGACGAAATGGTCGCCGATCTTGAAAAAATGACTAACCCCACTGTGGGTCTTCTGGCACATCCCGGCATTGTGGATATACGCATTACTGCCAAGGCGGATTCCGAGGAAGACGCCGATGAAATGATCAATACTCTTGAAACCATTATCCGCCAGCGTCTCGGCACGGATATCTACGGCGTTGACAACGAAACCCTGCCCCAGGTCATCCACAAGCTGGCAGAAAAAGGATCAAGTGCCATAAAAGTGATCCTCGGCGGTTTTGCCCCGGATACCTTCAAGGATCTTGCCGGCAATAATCTGATCGTCGAACGCGTTGAACCTCAAAGCTTTCCAACATTGAACAAAGTAAACAACATCCTGGAATCTCCAGTATTTACCTGCCTGTACACTCCCACCCCGGAGCTTTCACGAATCGAGTTGAATTTCTCATCCCCTGGCCATACGGAATCCATGACCAGGGAATACATGGGTGCCCCAGGGCTGCGCGAGGAGTGGGCAGTTAATTTCTGTTTAAGCTTTATTCGTCATCAATTAATCTCAAAAGTCTACCCAGAGGAGAAAAATGACCCAAGCTGATCTTATTCTTAAGAACGCCATCATTTTAACCATGGATCTCGATTATTCCCAATACGATCCTGGTGCAATCGCCATCCTCGGAAACGCGATATTAGCAGTAGGGGAAGAAAAAGAAATCCTGGCCAAATACACCTCGGATAAGATCATTGATTGCAGCGGCAAAGTGCTCATGCCCGGGTTGGTCAACGCCCACACACATGTGCCAATGAACCTGCTCAGAGGGCTTGCAGACGACCTCAGGCTGGATGTCTGGCTTATGGGTTATATGATGCCGGTGGAACGCGAATTCGTCTCGCGTGACTTCGTCACGCTGGGCACTCAATTGGCCTGCGCCGAAATGATCCGCTCAGGGGTCACCACCTTTGCAGATATGTATTACTTTGAAGAAGATATCGCCAAAGCCGCTGCCGAGATCGGTATGCGCGCTTTGTGCGCCCAGTCTGTGATGAAATACCCCACACCTGACGCTCAATTCTATGAACAAAGCCTTGAAATGTCACGCGATTTTATCAGCCGTTGGAAGGGTCACGACCTGATCATCCCCTCTGTGGCACCGCACGCACCTTACACCTGCCCTCCCGAGATACTCAAAGCGGCCGCCGCACTGGCGGTAGAATTCGATGTTCCGCTCCATACCCACCTTTCTGAAACCGCATTTGAAGTCGAAAACATGCGCAAAGAAAACGGCATGCCGGTCATCCCTTATGTCAAAAAACAGACCCTTTTTGACGCCAAGGTGCTGGCCGCTCACTGTGTGCACGTGGATGACGGTGAGATCCGTACCATGCAGCATTTCGGTGTGGGTGTGGCACACAATCCGTCCTCCAACCTCAAATTAGCATCCGGTGTTGCACCCATCAAGCGCATGCTCGAACTGGGACTCAATGTTGGCATTGGCACAGACGGCGCCGCCTCAAACAACGATCTGGATATGTTCGAGGAAATCCGTCTCACCTCCTTCCTGCAAAAAGGCATCAGCGGCGACCCCACCACGCTGCCGGCTCGCCAGGCCCTGCTCATGGGCACCCGACTCGGAGCTCAAGCCATGCATATCGGGCATCTCACCGGGTCGCTTGAAGCAGGAAAACGCGCTGACTTGATCCTCGTGGATCTCACTCCCCTGCATAACAGTCCGCAGTTTAAACATAATCCGCAGGGCACCTATGCACAGATCGTCTACGCCTCCAAGGCATCAGACGTTACTGACGTCATGGTCAATGGCAAGTGGTTGATGCAAAAACGCGAACTACTCAACATCAACGAAGATGAGATTCTCAAGAACAGCCAGGAATATGCCAAAAAGATCGACACATTCCTTATCCGCCGCGAATCATCCGTGTTATCCAAACTGATCGCCATTGGCGGTGCAGCCGAAGAAGAGAGCTTTGAGATCCAGATCAAGGTTAGGGTAAAAGACACCGCCCCCATCTATGAAGCCCTGCAAAGCGACACGATCGAGTTATTACGCAAGCGTCATTATCGTGAGTTTGATATCTATTTCTTCTTCAAAGATGCAGAACAGGGCATCCTCAGGTACCGTGAAGATGAATTCCTCGGCCCCGAGAACAAGATCGAGCAGGTTAGATCAAGATTGACCCTGATCGGACAAACCATTGAAGATCGCTTCCCGCAGGAAGTACTGCTGTCGCGCAGCCGATACATGGCTGCAGCAACCCAGAGTCCGCGTTTTTATCGCGAATACTTCAAGCCGCAAATTGAAAAAGAAATTGAAAAAGACCGCATCCGTTTCCTGGTCAGGTATGAAGGTTTCGAGTTCTTCATCAATATCGATGAGATCACCAAGCCGCATATTGGATACTTCCTGGAAGTCAAAAGCCGCACATGGAGCCGTCAGGATGCCGAATTGAAATCCACCCTGGTAACAAAACTGATCGAGTTCCTTGGCGGTGATCTGAGTGAAACAACTTCGGATGATTACATTGAAATGGTGAAATAAATTGTTGATTCTTACATTGGTTATGATTAAAATCTGAGTGAAAACAATAAAGGTTTTTACTATTAGAGTTTCCATTCATTCAGATTGAAAGGTTAAGACCATGGCCTTGCAGCGCAAATCAGGTATATTGCTACACCCTACCAGTCTGCCTGGGCCTGACGGCATCGGTGATCTTGGACCTGAAGTCTTTCATTGGATAGACTTCCTGGATCAATGCGGATGCCGTTTGTGGCAGATTTTACCCCTGGGTCCAACCGGCTACGGAGATTCACCATACCAATGTTTTTCTGCCTTTGCGGGCAATCCATTTCTGGTCAGCCCCCTGCTCTTGCTCGAACAGGGATTGCTGCTGCCCTCTGATCTCATCGACCGTCCGACTTTTCCAAATCAATCCGTGGATTTTGGCCCGGTGATCACCTGGAAAATCACCCTGCTGGATCGCGCTTACGCTCATTTCAACAAAAACAAACCCGCCGCAATTAAGAAAGCCTACGCCGAATTCTGTGCCAAAGAAAATGACTGGCTTCAGGATTTTGCCCTGTTTATGGGCATTAAAGAGGCTTTTGGCGGTGTTTCATGGGATCATTGGACGGATGAGTACCGCAAACGAAATCCAGCGACACTGGCCCTGTTTGAGAAGGAACACAGTGCTACCATTGAAAAACAAAAATTTCGCCAATTCCTGTTCTTCCAACAGTGGGATCATGTACGCGAATATGCACACAAGAAAGACATCCAGATCATTGGAGACATCCCCATCTTTGTGTCTTACGACAGCGCGGATGCCTGGTCGCACCCTGAATTATTCCACCTGGATGCCAAAGGGCTGCCCACCTGCGTGGCGGGTGTTCCCCCTGATTATTTCTCACCCACCGGCCAATTGTGGGGCAATCCCCTCTACCGCTGGGATGTTCATAAAGCCCAGGGCTATGCCTGGTGGATCAACCGCCTGCACGCCACACTGAAGGTGGTGGATATCATCCGCCTCGATCACTTCAGAGGCTTTTATAACTATTGGGAAGTACCCTACGGGTCGCTCACAGCCGAATCCGGCAAATGGAAAAAAGGACCCGGCAAATCAGTCTTTGAAGCCATTGAGAAGGAATTGCATGCGCTGCCGATCATCGCTGAAGACCTCGGTGAAATGGATCCGGGAGTTTATGCCCTGCGTGATGCCTTGAATCTGCCTGGGATGAAGGTGCTGCAATTTGCATTCGCGTCTGATGCATCTGATCCTTTCTTACCCCACAATTACCCCTCCAACTGCGTGGTGTATACAGGCACGCATGACAATGACACAACAGTTGGTTGGTACAACCAGGCACCCGAAAAAGAACGCGATTTTTGCCGCCGCTACCTGGCCCGTTCAGGCGACGATATTGCCTGGGATCTGATCCGTGCAGCCTGGAGTTCAAAAGCCAACTTCGCCATCGCCCCGCTGCAAGACCTTCTCAACCTGGGCACCGAAGCGCGCATGAATTATCCCGGCAAACCCGCCGGAAACTGGGGCTGGCGTTTTCTCTCAAGCAACCTGTCTGCACCGCTGGCAGCCCGCATGCAAGAACAAAACTTATTATACGGACGGTTGTAGAATTAACCTTTTTCAAAAGACAACTCAAACAGGTTGGATTTCCTGTTTGGGTTGTTTTTGATTATTCGATATGGCAGCCACGTAAATCCCAACCAGGATCAATATGCCCCCGCCAATTTCAAGCCATGATGGGCTTTCATGCAAGAAAAGGTAAGCCAAAATAATCGTGCCAATCGGTTCTCCCAATAATGCAATAGACACAAATGCCGCCGAAAGGGACTTCAGAAAATAGTTAAAAGTCGAATGTCCCAACAACTGTGGTATCAGGGCTAATAATATGATCCAAATCCAAGTTACAGGGGTAGAAGCTGACACTCTGGTACCCGATACTATCACCATGATGACCAGGACTACTGCGGCCATGCCATAAACCAGGAATGTATAAACCGGCAGTGAAAGCGTGTTGCGTACGCGTCTGCCGATCATCAGGTAACCGCCTGAGCAAAATGCTCCCGCCAGCGCAAGCAAGTTGCCAAGAAATGTCTTACCACCAAACATACTGCTAAAGGAGATACATGCAAACTGCCCACTTGAAAAATGACAGGCGCTGTTGACTCCCACGATTATGCTTCCCACCAGCGAGATTGACAGCCCGATGAAGACAGTTGTCGTTATTTTTTCCTTGAGGAAGATCGGAGACAGCAGAGCCACCCATAACGGCGAAGTAGCCACCAGCACGACTGAACTGGCGACGCTGGTATATTCCAAGGATGTGATCCACGTGGCGAAATGCAGCCCAAGAAAGACCCCCGCCAAAGCCAACAAACCAAAAGTGCGTTTGGGTATGGCTTTGATCTCATGCCATGACCGGGCAAGTACAAATGGCATGAGTACCAAAGTCGCGATACTTAGCCGGCCCGCGGCAATCACCAGAGAAGGAAGCCCCTCTTGAGCAAAACGGATGAAAATTGATGCAGTTGACACAGCCAATATGCCAAAGCACAATCCTAAAATTGGTGAGATCTTTATTGTTGATTTCAATGCTATTATCCATAGATAATTTGGTTTTCTTTACCAAGTTACTCTCATTCACTTGACAAAGACTTTACGCTTGACTAGAATCTAATTGTACATGAGTTCAAACAAGGTCAGTCGTTTGCTTATCTACCGATCTAGAGGAGGAAAAATGCCATACGAATTACCACCATTAAGATATGCAGTTGATGCCTTGGAACCGTTTATTGACGCCCAAACAGTAGAGATCCATTACGGAAAACATCACACCACCTATTTGAAAAATTTGAATGCTGCTATTGAAAAACACCCCGAATTGTTTGCTATGCCTTTAAAAGAAGTTCTGACCGACCTCACCAAAGTACCGGAAGATATCAGGCTGACCGTTAAGAATATGGGGGGCGGTGTATACAACCACAATGTTTATTGGACCTGCCTGGCACCCGGCCAGGGAGGTGAACCAATTGGAAAATTAGCCCAGGCCATTAACAAGAAATGGGGCAGCTTTGAGGCCTTCAAGGCTGAATTTGAGAAAGCCGCACTTGGCCGGTTTGGAAGCGGCTGGTGCTGGTTAAGCAAGAATAAAAATGGTGAATTGGTGATCCATTCCACTGCCAACCAGGATGCGCCCATGCAGGAGGGTCTTGAACCGCTGCTGGTGATCGATGTGTGGGAACACGCCTACTACCTGAAATATCAGAATCGACGTGGAGAATACATCACCAATTGGTGGAATTTAGTCAACTGGCAGGAAGCCGAAAATCGGTTCTCCTGAAATTCAAAAAATCACATCGGAGGTTTGAATGACAAGAGTAATAACCAGTTTATGTGTGCGTGAAGGTGCTTGTGCCACTGTTTGCCCGGTAGAATGTATCGTCCCCGGAAAACCCGAAGACAAATATCCGTGGTACTACATTGATGCGGAAACCTGCATCGATTGCGGCGCCTGCGTGCCGGCGTGTCCCGTTGAAGCGATCTTCTCGCTGGATGAAGTCCCCGAGAAGTGGAAGAGCTTTATCCAGGTGAACGCCGCGCACTACGGCAAGTAGAATTTGCGATCCGGGGAGCCGGTGCCGCCGT
>DAIEPS010000060.1 GCA_027348305.1 Anaerolineaceae bacterium
TCCATCCGGCGCGGGCTATGTCGTGCCGCCGCTGGCCGCCCATTTCACCGCATACATGGATACCACCGCCCAAACCTGCAAAATGGCCGGCATCAACGTGGTCACCACTTACGTCGCTGATCCGCCCCGGCGGGTGCTCAACCAGCTTGTCAGCCACAAAGGGCCCCTGCTCGGTTTTCTCAGCGGATACGCCATTGTCAGCCGTGCGCCGCAGGCGTTGGTGCAGGGCACACCGGTTTTCGCCAACGAGATCCCCGAGGCCGCCCATATTTGGGATACCGCCGAGCAACTCTTGTCACGGCTGGAGGGGTTGATCCTTACCTCAAACGGCAAGCCGCGTTTCATCGGCGTCCACCTTTTTGCCTACCGCACCAGTATAGATGACGTGGCGGCTTTCATTCAGCAGCACAGCGCGGAACATCTCCATTTTGTCCGTGCAGACGAATTTTTGCTTTTGGCACAACAGCACCTGAATAACTCATCGAAGTAGAGGAGCTTTTATGTTCGCCAAACTACCCATGAAGACCAAAATTGCTTATGGTGTCGCAGACCTGGGTATCTCGCTGCTCACCGCGTCCATCCAATTTTTCCTGCTGTTCTATTACACCGACATCCTGGGTATTGACCCCGGCCTGGCAGGGACGGCGCTGCTGGTGGGCAAACTCACCTGGGATGCCATCAATGATCCGTTTTTTGGATTCCTCTCCGACCGCACCAAAAGCCGCTGGGGCAGGCGCAAACCTTACATGCTGTTTGGCGCCATCCCCTTTGGCCTGACCATCTGGCTGCTATACTCGCTGCCTGCCGGGCTGACCGGCGTGACCGCTTTCCTGACCGTTTTGGGTTCTTTCCTGCTCGTGGATACCACCCAGACCTTGGTCAGCGTGCCCTATTACGCGCTTTCAGCGGAACTGACATACGACTACGATGAACGCACCTCACTAATCTCGATCCGCATGATCTTCACCGTGGTGGGGTACATCATGGGCGCCGCGCTCACCACCATGATCGCAGGCATCTTCATGAACATGGGCTGGTCGAAAACCGCAGCCTACAGCGGCATGGGCGCCGTGTTTGGCGTGGTGGCCATTGTCACCGCCCTGATCACCACTTTTGGCGTCAAAGAAACCCCCAACCCTGATCTTGAACCGGCAAAAATGCCGGCGCTCTCTCAACTCAAGCACGTCTTCAAGAACCGCCCATTCGTGCAGTTTATGATCATGAGCACCATCATCAGTATCAGTTTTACCCTGTTGACCGCCCTGCTGCCTTACTTCCTGACCTATCAACTGCAGATGACGGATCAAATTCCACTGGTCATGATGGTCATGCTGGGCACCATTGCCATCTTCCTGATTCCATGGCGGTATGCCTCACAGAAACTTAACAAGGGTCCCGCCTACGCGCTGGGGCTGGGTATTGCCAGTGTCGCCATCATTGGGGCTTTCTTCCTGCCGCAGGGACCGACCCCGTTGATCTATGTGGTTGCCTTCGTGGCGGGCATGGGTTTCTCGGCGCAATATGTCTTCCCGTGGAGCATGATCCCGGATGTACTCGAAGTGGACCAGGCGCAAACCGGCGAACGGCATGAGGGGGTTTATTTTGGCGTGAATAACTTCCTGGGCAAGTTGACCGGTGCTGTCGGCATCGCCGCCAGCGGATGGGCGCTCAAACTGTATGGATACGTTCCGAATGTGGCACAGACACAACATGCGCTGTTCGGCATCCGCTTCTTCTTTGCCATTGTGCCCGTGATCGCCTTCATGGCGGCCCTGCCGCTCTTGATCTGGTACCCGATCACCCGGCAGAACCACGACAAAATGATTGCCGACGCGGCGAAAAGGTGATGGTTCTTGGAAACCCGGTAATTTGAAATAATAGTTGTAAAAATGTATCTTATGGGATACAATAAATATGATAGAGATTCGAGAAACAGACGTTTTCAGAAAATGGTTCGGATCGATAAAAGATCGAAAAACAAGATCAATTATCGACGTCCGCATCAGACGAATCTCGCTCGGAAATTTTGGCGATGTCGAGCCAGTGGGCAAAGGGATTTCTGAAATCAGAATTGATTATGGACCAGGTTACAGGATCTATTTTCTGAAGCAGGGAAATGTTGTCTTAATACTTTTGTGCGGCGGAGATAAATCCACACAAGACAAGGATATTCAAAAAGCGTTTGACCTCGCGCGATGGCTCATGGAGCAAGACAATGAGAAACACTAAAACAACATTATGGGATGCATCGGAACATCTCGAAACCGCAGAAGATATGATTGCATATCTTGAAACTGCTTTTGAAGATGGCGATCCTGCCCTTATTACTGCAGTCCTCGGCGATATAGCTCGAGCAAAAGGGATGACCGAGATTTCAGAAAAAACCGGGTTGGGGCGCACAAGCCTTTACAAAGCCTTATCACCAGAAGGACATCCTGAGTTTGAGACCGTCCTAAAAGTGATCAATGCACTGGGACTGAAATTAAAAGCGGTCGAATTAAAATTGTAGTTTAAAAGTTAGTTCCATAAAATAAAGACCTGAGAAGTTAAAATAATAATCGAGGGTTTAGGGATACAACAAGAAATCGGGTTTTTTTGATGCACGTAGTGCACCCCGATTTTTCTATATAGTGCAGACCCCCGCGGTTTTTAAAACCGCGGGGGTCTACTAGAAGTCTATTTAACGACAATTTTGACTTCAAACGTCTCCACCGGGGGATTCTCAGGCTCGAATGAGCGCCAATACTTCAGTTTCAGCGGAGTTACACCGGCGCTGACTGCGGTGAACTTGAACTTATACGTCCCGCCAGAACCGATCAGCATCGAATCGGACTTATAGTCCGGCTCGCCCGTGGATTGAAGGATATTCTGGTCAACGGATTCGATCTCCCAGATATAGCCGGTGGTGGGATTGCCGTTGATTGAGAGCACCAGGTTCTCACCTTTTTTCATCTCGACCGTGGTGCCATTGTCATTCGCATTAATTTTGATGGTCTTTCCATTACAAGCCGTGAGTATCAGTACTGCTGTCAATAACACAACAAGAAAAAAAACATGGCGTCTCATTATTCCTCCAAAACTTAATTTGATGAGCATAAGACGACTTTATTCGGTAAAGTGTTCCTAATAGATCAAGATCAGCGAGACGCACAGGAACCAGGCGATGGTGGCAAAGAACAGCATCCATTCGAGAAATGGCGTGCGCCAGAAGCGCGGACGCACTTTCTTCTCGGTGGGGTCCAGCAGATAGTTCTCCTGGCCTTTTTTGTCGGTCTTCTGGCTCACGATCACCAGAAACGCGGAGTATGAGATGATGGCGAGGATGCCAAAGAAATTGACTGCCAGCGGGATTACCCGCTGACCCGCGGGCTTAACGAAGACGGCGATAGTGAAAAAGAGCACGGTCACCAGCCCCGATCGGAAGAAGGTCATCGCGGCTTTGCGGTGTGGCTCAAGCCTGTCCATTGAAAAGACCCCCACCAGAATACTTGAAATTGCTGCCAGCAGCCCGGCGGCCATGCCGATATACGCCCAAAGGGTGCCAAGCACAAGTCCTAGACCGGCGATGAAGGGCAGAAAGAGCGCTCCGCCGATGATCATGCCGATGTTGAAGACCACGGCCAGCTTTGAGACCCCGATCTCGCCTAATTCCGAGATGAAGTGGTTTAGTATGGAATATCGTTCAGCGCTGCGTCCACGGTAAGGCAGGGCGGTAATAAGGCAGCCCAGCAGGATCACGAAGCTGCCAACCCAGCCAAAGTGGGCGTAGAATCTGAAGAGCAGTAAGATGATGGAATTCTCTGGCATGCTTCACCTGAAAGGTTTTTTATTGTATTATCAAGTTATTAGTGTTAATTTTACACTGGGTTAAGAGAAGGATGTGCCATGTACGACCAATTTGCCTCAGATTATGACCGTTTTGTCAACTGGGATAACCGCCTCGGGTTCGAAATACCTCTCATCGAGAAGCTCCTCGACGAAGTAAAAAATCCAAAAGGGGAGCCTCTTCAGATCCTCGACGCGGCCTGCGGGACCGGCATGCATGCCCTGTCGCTTGCCAAAGCTGGTTACCAGGTGGCGGGAACTGATTTCAGCGCCGAAATGATCAAGAAAGCCAAGCTTAATGCGGCTTCTGCCGGCAAGGAGCTACGCTTTGAAGCAATCGGGTTTGGGTCGCTAACATCCGTGTTTGGTGAATCACGTTTTGACGCTGTCTTGTGCCTGGGGAATTCCCTGCCGCATCTCATCCAGGACGAGGATATTGACTTTACCCTGATCGATTTTTATGCCTGCCTGAAACCAGGCGGTTTACTGCTCATCCAGAATCGCAATTTTGATGCGGTCATGCAAAAACGAGACAGATGGATGGAGCCCCAGTCGTTTGAGGATGGTGATGAGCAGTGGATCTTTGAGCGTTTTTATGACTTCAACCCGGATGGGACAATTGGCTTCAACATCGTTAACCTGCACCGCAAAGTCGCTTCCGAGTGGAGATCCGAAGTGGTTTCAACGCTGCTTAAGCCGCAGTTGAGGGATGATCTGCAGAGAAAGGCCTCACACGCAGGGTTTAAACCTGTGAGTACCTATGGAACTTTGGGGGGAGACCCCTTTGATCCGCAGATGAGTGGAAATCTGATTTTGATCGCAAGAAAGTAAGGATTTAGCAGTAAATTTTTGATTTTCATCCTGTTCTAAAAAACATATCAATTCATTTTATTACGGAGCAATCATGGAGATCATTCAAGTCAGCACCCCGCAAGAACTGAAAGCATTTATTAATCTTCCTTACGAGTTTTACCGCAACGACCCGGTCTGGGTGGCACCCCTGCGCTCGGAACAGGCCGGCCAGTACGTGCCAGAAAAGAACCCCATGCTGCAGCACTGCGAATACACTCTATTCCTGGCTAAAAAGGATGAAAAAGTGGTTGGCCGCATTTCTGCCTTTGTGGACAGGCTCGCGGTGGAGCACTGGAAGCAGCCTGTGGGCCTTTTCGGCTCTTTTGAGAGCAGCAATGACCCTGAGGTCGCCAACGCCCTCTTAAACGCAGCCAGGGGGTGGCTGAAGCAAAAGGGAATGACCAGCATTCGCGGCCCATGGAGTTTCGCCTCTCAGGAGTGGGGACTGGTGGTTGAAGGTTTTGAGCCCTCCCCGGTGATCATGGCGCCTTACAATCCGCCTTATTACAATGACCTGCTCACAGGTTTCGGCCTGCAAAAAGCTGAAGACTTGATGGTCTACGTGATCGACGCCAGCGAGGGGTACACCTTCCCCGAACGCTATCTGACCCTGACTGAGATCGTCAAAAAGCGCTACGGGGTCACGGTCAGAGAAATTGACATGCACAACATTGAGAGGGATGTGACGACCATACTTGACCTGGCTAATGTATCGATCTGTGACAATTGGGGCTTTTACCCGGTCACCAAAGACGAAGCTAAAGCCATGGCGCGGGATCTGAAACAGATCATCAATCCCAAGGGCGTATTGATCGCCGAGTCACCAGATGGCAAGCCCATCGGCTTTGCCATGACCCTGCCGGATATCAACAAGGTCATCAAGGGTTTGGACGGCCGTTTGTTGCCATTTGGCTGGTTCAAATTGCTGACAGGGCTGCCAAAGCTGCACCAATTCCGCATGTGGGCGCTGGGGGTCATCCCGGAATACCAGGGCAAGGCGATCGACACGCTGCTTTACCGCGCCACCTATGACAATCTGTTTACTGATGATATCCGCCTCGAGATCAACTATATCCTTGAGGATAACGACCGCATGAACAATGCAGTTTACAAATTGGGCGTCAAGAATCTGCGCCGCTACCGGGTGTACGAGATGCCGATAGAGCTGGCACGTAAGTACCCGTAATGTGGGTATGATATGCCCATGTAGCGAGATCATCTTGACTTCGTAAAATGAAATGTCTATACTGAAAGTATAACGAGCGTTGTTGACGGCTCATTTCATCCCACTCGTTTCAAGTCGTTAAAGGGCTGTCCGTGATAAACGGGCAGCTTTTTTTGTCCCTCAAGGAGGATATGATGATACACTTGGAACTTGATGAGGAAGAAACAGCATTGCTGCAGCAGACGCTTGAAGATTGCCTTTCAGACCTGCGAGCCGAGATCTCAGACACGCACAGCCTTGATTACAAGGAAATGCTGAAAAGCAAGAAAGTGCTTCTTTTAAAAATTCAAGCGGCGCTTAATGAGTCCAGGCTGGAGCCTGTTCACGGGTAAATCGGTTTGGGTGTCAGAAAAGAAATGCCAATTTAACAAATCGGGCATGCGTATGGCATGCCCGGATGATAAGCGATTATTGGTAATGGATCGAACTAAGCCGATCTGGAGCGGGTTAACCTGGGGTCAAGTGCATCGCGCAGGCCGTCGCCAAGGAGGTTGAAAGCCAGCACGGTCAGCATAATGGCAATACCCGGGAAGATCACCAAATGAGGCGCACTAAAGATGCTGTTCTTTTCTTCACCCAGCATCAAGCCCCATTCAGGCCGGGGAGGTTCTGCACCAAGCCCAAGGAAGGACAGGGCTGCGGCATCCAAAATGGCGGTGGCGATGCCCAGGGTGCCTTGAACGATCAATGGGGTAATGGCGTTGGGCAGGATACGTTTAAAGAGGATGTGCATTGAGGATCCGCCCAGGGCTTTGGATGCCTGAACATATTCCAACTCTTTCACTGACAATACAGTAGAGCGAACCAACCGCGCAAAGCGCGGTATGGATACAATGCCAATGGCAAGCAGGGCATTGATCAGCCCCGTCCCCAGCACACTGACAATGGTGATGGCCAGCAGCAGGCTTGGAAACGCCATGACCACATCCATGATGCGCATCAATGTGTTATCCACGGCACCGCCGGCGTAGGCTGCAAACGCTCCGATGATGGTGCCCACCAGAATGGCGAAGCTCATGGTCACCAGACCCACTTGCAAAGAGAGTCTTGAGCCGAAAATCACGCGTGAAAAGAGGTCGCGGCTGTTACCATCGATGCCGAACAGGTGTTCAGCCTTATCCTTGGGGCATCCCAAGAGGTGAATGCAGGGCGGCGAACGGCGGATCTCGTTCTTCAAGAGTTGCGTCGGGTCATAAGGTGCGATCAACGGTGCAAAAATGGCGATCAAAACAAGCAGGGTGAGAATGATAAGTCCGGCGCGTCCTGATTGGTGACGCAATAAATGCTTGATCACTTCACGGGTTGGTGAGCGCCTTTGGTCGGTGTTTGCTTTTGGGGTTTCAATTAGATCTTCCAAGGCTTCTCCAATTATTCCAGACGGATACGCGGATCAAGGTACGCATACGAAAGATCCACGAGAAGGTTCACTAATACGAAAATCAAGGCGATGATCAGGGTGAATCCTTGGATGACGGGATAATCACGGGCCAAAATGGCGCCCACCATGGCAGTCCCCAGGCCGGGCAGGGCAAAAACAGTTTCGGTCAGCACGGCTCCCGAGAGCAGACTGCCGGTTTCAATACCGATAATGGTAACGATGGGGATGAGCGCATTGCGGAAGGCGTGTTTGCCAATAACCTTGCGTTCTATCAGGCCTTTCGCGCGGGCTGTGCGGATATAGTCCAAGCCAAGGACTTCGAGCAAACTGGAGCGGGTCATGCGGGCGATGATGGACATTGGGATCGTGCCTACCGCGACGGCGGGCAGGATCAAATGCCTCAGGGAATCCCAGAACATTTTCCAATCCCCAGTGATTATGCAATTAATAAGAACGGTATTTGACATGAATTCAACAGCGAATTTCTTAAATCCGGTAAGATTGGTCATTCCCCAATAAACAGAGAGGTCCTGCAGGGCCATGCCTGCATCAAATCTTCCCGACGGGGGTAAAACAAACACGGTATTCTTGAGCACCAATGCAAAAAGATAGGCCAGGAGAAGCCCCAGCCAGAACACCGGCATTGAAACACCGATATTCGCGATAACCATGGTGATGGTATCGATGAAGGTATTGCGTTTGAGTGCTGAGATCACACCCAGCAGTACACCCACAGTAGTGGAAAACAACATTGCGAGTATTGTCAGCTCCATTGTCAAGGGCAAACGCTCGGCAATCAAATCACTGACCGGACGGGAAAACCGGATGGATTCTCCAAAATCACCCTTGGTCATGTTGACCAGGTAACGCGCAAATTGGACAAAAATATTGTCATTCAGACCATAGCGATCGAGGAACGCCTCGCATTTCGCGGGTGTTGCGCGTTCTCCGAGCATGGTGACACATGGATCACCCGGGATCAAGCGAACGATCACGAAGGTGACGAGCACCACTCCCAATAGAACGGGTAATAATAACAATAGACGACGGCCGATGAATTGAGGCATGTATTTCTCTCACACAACTTTGGTGTTGCCGGGGTTGGATTTAACCCAACCCCGGCATGTTATTGAAAGGGACGAAAATCTATTTAGTTGAATATCCGGCGGCCTTGAGCAATTCTCTGGCTTTGGCTTGATCGAAATCGTACCAGGGAACGCTGGGGCTGGCGCCCGGTTTCACGAACTGGGGAACGAAGTTGACTGCAACGCTTGAACCAACAGCATAGTATTGATCCACGATACGCTGGCGGTCAATTGCGTAGGCAATGGCTTTGCGGAAGTCGAGGTTGTCAAACGGCTTGATGGTATTGTTGAAGCCAATGTAGAAGATGTTGAAACCAGCACGAGGATAGAGTTTCAAGTTCTTGTCGGCTTCGATGGTTGCAACGTCATCAGGACCCGGGTTGTCAATGCCATTGACGGTTCCGGCTTGCAGTTCAAGCAAGCGTTGAGCTGATTGTTCTGACCAGCGGAAGATCAGGTTCTTGGTTTTGGCTTTTTCACCCCAGTAATCGGGATTGGCTTCGTAGACAACGCTGTCGCCACGGTTCCAGGCTTTTACGATATAGGGGCCGGTTCCATTGGGTTTTTCGCTCATCTTGACGGAATCGCCGTTGTTGGCATCCATGTAATCTTTATCCTGAATTCCGAAGACGGAGAAAGCGACCTTCGAGGGGAAAGCAGGATCAGGTGCGCACAGGGTGAATTTGACAGTCTTGGCATCCACGGCTTCGATGGATTTGAACTCGCCGCCATAAGAGCAGTCAGGAGCGGTCATGGAGAGCAAACCATCTTTGTCTACGAGGTCTGCAACCTTGGCATCGGCGTTAATAAAGCTGGCAAAGAAGGCGCCGAAGTATTCAAAGGTGCCGGTACGGCCGACGTGATTCGGGCTCTTGGCATCCCATTGAGCAACGAATGAGTTCACAACATCGCTGGCGTCAAGATCGGCGCCATTGTGGAATTTAACGCCCTGACGAATATTGAAAGTGTATTCGTCAAGAGTGTCATTGGCTTTATAGCTTTCAGCCAAAGCGGGGATGATATCGGTGCCGCCAACGCTGAAGGCTAACAGAGATTCGTAGGTCTGTTCGCAGGCGCGCAGGGTTTCGCCATCGGTTTCATCTGAGCACCACAGTGAGGCGGGTTCGCCATTCTGCATCCAGACAAATTGGTCGGTACCGTTGCTAACAACGCTGAAGACTTCGTTGCCGAGTGGGCTGGAATGAGCGCCTTCAACATTGGCCTGGTAAGCGGTTGAAGAACCACCATGGGCAACAGGGATCATCATGACGTCATCTTTCAGCATCTGGTTGATCTTGTCATAATGAGCCTGGCGGGCGGCATTATCAGCAGTCTTGCCGGCAGCCGAGATCTCGGCGACCATATCGGGATACAGTGTGCCGAATTGTTTGTTGTTGGCGTTGCCAAAGTGATAATCGTAGAAGTTGGTCGCATCGGGATAGTCAGCATTCCAAC
>DAIEPS010000061.1 GCA_027348305.1 Anaerolineaceae bacterium
GTGGCCCGCGATATCGGCCGGCCCAACCAGATCTGGCTCAACAATGGGAGCGGCACGTTCGCCAACACCGGGCAGAGCCTCGGCGCGGGCAGCAGCAGCGGCGTCGCCCTGGGCGACCTCGACGGCGACGGTGACCTGGACGCCTATATTGCCAACTCATCCCACAATAACGCCAACCCTGCTGATACGGTTTGGTTCAACGATGGAAAAGGTGTGTTCACCAACAGCGGTCAGAAATTGGGCGGCGCCTACGCTTTATCTGTTGAGTTTGGTGACCTCGATGCCGATGGCGACCTGGATGCCTTTGTAGGTAACTGGCGATTAGGTCCGCATATCTGGTTGAATGATGGTAAAGGGAATTTGCAGGATAGTAAGATAATTCTTGCTTCAGCCTGCAATGCAGGGGTGGCAATAAACGATTTTGATGGGGATGGTGACCCTGATATATTTGTGGCTTCAAATAACTGGTCTGGAACGGACGGCATCAATCGACTCTGGCTGAACCAGATCTATCGTTAGGCGGATGAACGAACGGGGTCAAGACCTTGACCGAAGTGATACAATTATTACCTGATATGAAAACTATTAATAAGTATCTCTTCCTGTTTTTAGGTCTTCTTTCGTTATCAATTCTGTCTGCGTGTTCGGCATTCGAAGCTTCGGCGAACCGTGCCACCCAAACCGTGGATGCCACGTCGACACCCATCGCGCTTCCCACCCAGTTGAGTGTTCAAACCCGTGTGGAAAGCCAGACCTGCCAGGTGGCCGAATTGGTCCCCATTCAGACGGATAAACCCCAGGGTGATCTGCTGGCCTGGTCTCCTTCAGGGCATGAACTGGCCTTCGTAGAGCCGGTCAACCAGTATTCCGGCTTTTACATTGGCCAAATTTCAGTTTATGACGCCGCTAAAAAAGAATCCATTTTCACTTCCAAGGACCATGCCGTTTTTGGAGACCTCACTTGGTCCGCGGATGGCAGCGCCCTGGCGTTTGCAGCGCTGGATCAGGCTGCAGGGGTTTACACCGTCAAGACGGTTGCCCTCGCGGACGGACTTGAAACGGATATCTTTGGCGACGGGGCAAGCACCGAAGATTTTGCCAGTCAGAAGGGCATTATTTCGTGGGCGAATCAATCCGAGTTGATCGTGACCTCCGTTTGCGGCTCGGATTGTGTGCGCGTCTATCAATACAACGCCGTTTCGCAGACCCTCATCCCGCAGCAGGAGATCCGCTACAACGAGAACACCAGCCTTAACCTGGTGAATGATCTCACTTCACCTGACGGCAAGTGGATGATCGATGTTGATAACAAGAAGAACACCTGGCTGACCTCCACAGCGGATAACCGTGTTTCGTTGCTGCTGGCAGCCACCACACTAAAAGAAGAAAAATTCTCAAAAGATTCGCAGTACCTGGCCATCCGCACCGCGGATAAAGTACTGATCTATCAGTTGGGATGTTCGACAAATTAAGTTAAAAAAACACTGTTATTTATTGTCCCCAAATTCTTGAAACAGAATTTGGGGACATGCATTTATTAAATTTGTTGACCCCCGCGGTTTAAAAAACCGCGGGGGTCTGTTCTTAGCAGATATTTATCCTTTAAAGGGTGGGATTGATCTTAATAGAACATTGAAAAAAGTAATATTAAATCAATTATATTAATACTATTGTAATACTGTGCAATACATAGTATAATAATTTTATGAATACACAAACCGTGACTGAACAGATCGAAAACCTGTCGCAAGAGTTGAGACGTGGCGTGTTACCGCTGGCCGTGCTCAGCATGCTGGGCGAAAACAAATATGGATACGCACTGATCACAGACCTGGAGGAGTGCGGCATCAAGATCGACCAGGGGACGCTCTACCCAATGCTGCGCAGGTTGGAAGAGAAGGGGCTGCTGCAAAGCTCGTGGATCCTGGAAGGTGCGCGTCCGCGGCGCTATTACCAGACCAGCGAAGACGGCCGTGAAGTGCTGGCGCTGCTTTCCGCCGAATTCCGCAGCATGAACCTGCTCATTGAAAAATTATTGGCTGAAAAACCGCTCAAGTAATGGAGGATAAAATGGAATTAATCGAACGTTATTTACACCAGGTGGGCAAACCTCTGCCACACAAGAACCGTGAAGACATCCTGGCCGAGATCAAGTCTCACCTCGAAGATACGCTGGATGAACGCACCGGAGGTAAACCCACGGATGAAGATGTGGTTGCGCTGCTTCTCGAAACAGGTTCGCCGCAAAAAATGGCCACCTCATACGCCCCGCAGGGACAGTACCTGGTCGGACCGGCGCTTTATCCACTTTGGCGCCTGGTCACAGGCATTGCCATTGCCGCCACCCTTGGCGCGCAACTTTTGGCCTGGGGTATTTCGGTCTGGGTGGAAAATGGTTTTGTCAATACCGCTAGTATGCTGGGAGGCTTGTTGAACAGCGTGCCCATGACCATTGGCTGGGTCGTGATCGTCTTTATGATCTTGCAGGCCAAAGGGGTTAACCCCAAATTGGATGAGGAAGCGTGGAATCCGCGTAATCTACCTGCCGTCGATAACACCAGCGACGTCAAACGTGGCGAGCTGATCGCAGGTATTGTTTTCAGCAGTCTGGTACTGGCTATTCTGGCAGTGATGCCTGACAAGATCGGATTCATCAACTTCCCCGGGGGTGAGTTCTTCGCCAACCCGATCATCAAACAATATCTCCCCTGGATTTGCCTATCCATGTTGCTGAATATTGGGTTGAGCATCTATCTGCTCTGGCGCGGACGTTGGAATGTTGCCACGCGTGCCATAGAAATTGGTGTCGACATTTTCTCGATCGTTGTGCTTAGCTTGCTCTACAAAGCCCACACAGCCTGGTCAGCGGCTCATGGATTGAATGGATTCTTCTTAAGCATTGAACAACTGACCGGTGATATCTCAAGCAATTATTACTTGATCGGCATGGAAGCTTTTAGAATGGCGTTTGGCATCGCTCTGATCGTTACAGTGGTCGTCACCCTTTCAAAATTGGTCAAAATGATCATCAATAGTTATCGGGCTGGTCGTACCGCAGAATTTTCAACCAAGTAATTTCCGTTTACTTTCAGAATCGGCCGGGACTAGAGGTACCCGGCCGATTTATTTGCAGGCCACCCCGTTCTGGTAAAATTACACCCATGATCTCGATCAGCCTCAACAACATTACCCTCATCCTCGGTGCGCGGACCATTTTCAGCGGGCTGAATTTTGAGATCCAGCACGACCAGAAGATTGGCCTGATCGGGCCGAACGGGGCGGGCAAGTCCTCCCTTTTCAAGTTGATCACGGGTGAATACAACCCTGAAAAAGGCGGCGCGGTGACCCGTGCACGCGGTGTGAGTGTGGGCTATCTTCCACAGGAGCCGACGCTTGAGCCCGACCAGACCGGTTATGCTGCCGCCCTTGAAGGTAACGAGCGCATCGGCGTGGTCAAAGCGGAGCTTGATTCCGTGGAAGCCAGCCTGGGCGATGAAGCCGTCTATGGCAGTGAGAAAAAACTGTCGCGCGCGCTTGAACGCCAACAGTTGCTCCTTGATGAATACCAGTCCCTTGGCGGGGACCAGTACCCCGAGCGGGTGAGAGCTCTTCTGCGCGGATTGGGTCTCGCGGCCGGCGAAGAAGACAAACCCATGCGCGTGTTGAGCGGTGGCCAGAAAAAGTTGATCGGCTTGGCACGTCTGCTCTTGAGCAAACCCGACGTGTTACTGCTCGACGAGCCTGATAATCACCTTGACCTGGCAGGCAAGGAATACCTCGAGCGCTTCATTCAAAATTATCCCGGCGTAGTGGTGATCATCTCGCATGACCGCTACCTGCTGGATGCAGTGGTGACCCACATCGCTGATCTCGAAGACGGCAGGCTTGAGACTTTCGAAGGGGATTATTCCTCCTTCATTATTGATAAACAGACGCGCATGGCCAGGCAGAATGAGCTTTTTAACGTGCAGCAGCGACAGATTTCACGCATCGAGATCGCCATCAAACGTTACGCCTTGTGGGCCAAAACCTATGACAGTGAAAAATTTGCCAAGCGCGCCAAGGCCATCCAGAACAGACTGGATCATATGGAGCGCATCGAAAAGTCGCTGATGGAACGCCGGCGCATGGAACTTAAGCTCTCAGGCTGGCGCGGCTCGCAGAAGGTGTTGGAATACAAGAAGGTCAGCAAGGCTTTTGACCGGCGTTTGGTGCTCAAAGAGGTAAACTTCGTGCTTCATCACGGTGAGCGCGTTGGCCTGATTGGACCGAACGGCACGGGCAAATCCGTGCTGCTGCGGCTGGCGCTGGGCGGAATGCAGCCTGATTCCGGCGACGTCATCCTCGGGCCGAGTATCGCTGCCGGCTATTATGCCCAGGAGCATGAGACCCTCAACCCTGAACAGAGCGTACTCGACACCGTCCGCCTGGCGGGTAACATGAGTGAAAGCAGCGCGGTCTCGCTGCTGGGCAGGTATTTGTTCACCTACAAGCAGACCACTCAGAAGGTGAAGGAGCTTTCAGGTGGTGAACGCAGCCGCCTGCAGTTGGCGCTGGTCGTGCTTTCCAAAGCCAACTTCCTGCTGTTGGATGAACCGACAAACAACCTGGATATCGCATCCGCGGAGGTGCTGGAAGATGCGCTCGCCGATTTTGAAGGCACTGCGCTGATCATCTCGCACGACCGCTATTTCCTCGACCAGGTCGTCGACCGCATCCTTACCCTCGATGAAGGGCACCTGCACAGCCACCCCGGCGGCTACAGCGACTGGTTGCAAAGTCAATAAAAGTGAGTAGCGGCAGGTTCCAAACCTGCCCGTAGGAGATTCGAAAGGGGAAATTCAATGACCGATCAATTCTACGATCAACTGGCGCCTTACTATAAATATGTTTATCAAGATTGGGATGCAAGCGTCACCCGCCAAGCGCGGATATTGGATGAGGTCATCCGCGAATATACTCATCTTTCTGCGAAAACACTTCTGGATGCTTCATGCGGAATTGGCACCCAAGCAATCGGTCTGGCCCGCCTTGGATACGAAGTCTGCGCTTCTGATCTTTCGGCTGGAGAGATCGATAAGGCCAAAATGGAGTCATTAAATTCAGGGTTGACCATCGATTTTCGCGTGGCCGACATGTGCAAGGTGCATGAGGTATATCCTGGTCCTTTTGATGTGGTCATTTCCTGCGACAACTCAATTCCGCATCTGCTGAGTGATTCAGATATTCTTAAGGCGTTCAAACAATTCTATCAATGCACAAAAGAAGGCGGGCTCTGCCTGGTGAGCGTCAGAGATTATGCCCAAATGGAGCGACAGGATGGTAAGAAGATGTTCCCGCGGACGGTACATCCCATCGAAGGCGGGATCCTGGTCATATTCGATGTCTGGGATTTCGTCGAAGACCAATACGAGATCACAACGTATATCATTGAAGACACGGGGGGTTCACAAGCAAGCGCTCAAGTCTTGCACGGAGGCAGGTATTACTGTGTGGAAATTTCCACGCTTGAAAAGTTGTTTGTTGAAGCTGGATTTCGAAAAGTACAAACGGTTATGGATCGCTATTTTCAGCCGCTGATGGTAGCGGTAAAATAGTTGAAATAAGACCAAAATAGTCATATAATCCTTTCTAAATAAGAAAGGATTATTCATGATCAATAATATCTTTGTCAATTTGCCGGTAAAAGACCTTAAAAGGTCTATGTCTTTTTTTGCTGAACTTGGATTCAAATTCAATCCTCAATTCACAGATGAGAACGCTGCTTGTTTGGTCCT
Source organism: Anaerolineaceae bacterium (assembly GCA_027348305.1). Taxonomy (GTDB): domain Bacteria; phylum Chloroflexota; class Anaerolineae; order Anaerolineales; family Anaerolineaceae; genus UBA6107. The sequence goes on from DAIEPS010000061.1 coordinate 5,778, forward strand.
CGGACCGAATATGTATGCCATGCTGCTGGTTGAAAAATTCTTCACTGGTTTTACCAAACGACCCATTGCAGATGCTCCCAAGACAGCAGAAGCGATCATCTCACTTTTTTCTGATAATCGTGCCGATGTGGATAGCTTGGCAGACAAAGCCCTTAATGCCGGGGCTGTGAACTACAGCGATCCGCAGGATATGGGCTTTATGTACAGCCGCAGCTTTCAAGACCTCGACGGTCATCTGTGGGAAGTTGGCTGGATGGCCCCCGCCCACGTCGAACCAAATTAAGCTCTCGAAGGCTCCGAATTCTTTTGCGCTTTGAATTCGGAACTTACAGATCCCGATTTCTTTTTTTTTAGACATCGGGATCTTGCTCTAAACCTGGATAATGAATCCTTCCCACGGTTTGAAAATTGCGGTAGTCTGGTAATCGACATACAACGTGTTATTTGTACTTTTCCAATACCTCAGTCATTCGCTGCGGATAATCGGTGATAATGCCGCTCACACCAGCGTTGATCAATTTCATCATCGTCTCTTCATCATTGATCGTCCAGACATACACATCATAACCGGCATCACGCAGGGTCTTGATGATCGATAGATCCTTGATCGACGCGTAGCTCGGATTGATCGCATCCGCACCGGTGTCTTTCAGCAGTTTGAGCGGATCATCCATCTTCTTGACCAGGGCTGCGGTTTTCAACTCAGGGTTAATTTGTTTCACCTGGATCAGGTAATCAAGATTAAACGAAGAAATGATCACATGCTCCTGCATGCCCATTTCATCGATCAACGCAACCGTTTTTTGCACAATATCCGCATCACCCGGGGTGCCCGAGACATCCTTGATCTCAATATTGACCGACCAGTCTTTCTCCTTGGTGAACTGCAGTGCCTCGCGTAATGTGGGGAAGGGTTCCTTCACCATGCGTTCCTGTTCCGCGGTGGTGACAGTGCCGTTCTTGATCTCGCCAAACGGATCCTTTTTCAGATACCATGAACCGGCATCCAATTGTTTGATCTCAGCAAGCGTGAAGTTCTTCACCTTCCAGAAAAACCGCATCGGAAAAACCTGTTCTGCATTTGAGGTGAGCATGAAATTCGGGTCGTGGATTACCACTAATTCGCCATCTTTGCTTTCCTGCACATCCAGTTCCCATTGGTCCGCGTGAAAATCAAAAGCCCGCTGGGCTGAAAGAAGCGTGTTTTCCGGCGCAACCGACCTGGCTCCGCGGTGGGCAACTATGGTGGGTAGATCATAAAGCAAAGGTTGGGGGGTAACAACTGCTGAAGGCGCTTTGGCGCATCCGCCTAGCACAATGGCAGCCAGGATCATAAAGAGGATAAAAGGCTTCATTGTTCGCTCCTTTAGAATTAGGATTGAGAAATATTTGAATAATGCAATTATACTTATAAAAAAATAGGAAATATGTTCGACTACTTGACAAAATAGAACATAAGTTTTATTATTATTCCATCATTCATTGTTTTGTTTCTAGAGGAGGAAACATGAAATCCAATTTAGGTCATCTTCAAGTCAACATCCAGATCAAGAACAAGGCCTTTTATAAGGATCTTTTCACTTTTCTGGGTTGGTCTACATTATATGAAGATGAGAACATCATCGGGGTGGGTTGTGAAAAAGAGTCCAGTCTTTGGTTCTGCGCCGGTCTCAAGGATGTCAAAAATGATTATGACGGCATTGGTATGAACCATTTGGGGATATCAGTCGAAAAACAATCTGACGTGGATGATGCCGTGGCTTACCTGAAGAAAGCCTGCGTCGAATGCTTGTTTGAGACTCCCCGCCACCGCGCGGAATTCTCGGGCGAGGGCAGCACCTACTACCAGGTGATGTTCGAATCTCCCGACAAGGTTCTCTTCGAGATCGTCTACACTGGGCCGAAACAATAACTGAGCTATGCTGGCTGAATTGAAACAAGAAGGTACGTTTTTTGCTTAAGATGAGGCGATATATTCGCGTAGTCATAGTGGAATTTTCCTGAAAAGGTTGGGTTACAAGACTGGTATCCAACCTTTTTGTTTGCCTGGTCTCAACCTTGATATGACCGCGTACACAATTTGGAGTCAACATGGAAAATCTGAAAGCTGTTTGCTGTGACAAGTCCCGACCTGAGTTAAGCCAGGTTTTATTGCAGCTTTTTCTGCGAAAAAAGAGGCGGTACATCGCTACTATTAATTAATGTCTGCCCCAAGAAAAGAGTGATGATTCTCAAAATATCATATTGTGATTATTGGTTTATGTTTTAAGAGAGACAAATGATTATTCCACCCTTACCAACACAGCCTTAACCATGCGTCTTTGAGCGTAACTGCCGGTATCTGGATTGTAAGATGCGCAGGTTAGCAAAGTTAACCAGCTTGTTTCTTGATGTTTCAACACTTTCATGAGATTGCTGGGTTCAACCAGACAGTTTTCTCGTACTTCGTAGACGTAGGTTTTCCCATTGGTCAAGATATGAATTATGTCGCCGTAGCGCAGGCTTTTCAAGTCAACAAAAATGCCCGGGGTGTTATCGGCGTTCCAGACATGTCCAGTGAGAACGGAGTTGCCCTGCCAGGTGGGATAAGCAGAGCCATAAAGATACCCGGCTGAATTGCCTAGCCAGGAGACATCCCAGCTTTGTTCACTGCGCGGTACGCCCACAATATTGGTCTGCACCCCCAGGCTGGGAATGGAAAGCGTCAAATCACTTTTCGAATAGGCAAGTTCTTTTGGCTGGGTGGGCAGGTTGGTGAATTTTTCGAGGGCGAAGCCCGTATCGGGCAGGTTTTCGGCTTCAGGTAGATTTTCAGGTTTGGGTTCCACAATGAAGTTGAAGATTACATCCGCGCCGCCGTTGATGGGGTTACCTGCCAGATCCACAATGGAGGTGGTACCGCAAATAAACAGGCGGTAAGCTCCCACCGGCAGGGGAGCCGCAAGTGTGACGATGGCATTGTTGGGAGAGTATGTTACGCTGGAGATAGCTGCTTTGGTATCGTCACCGGCGAGTCCCGATGCACAAGATATGGTATCAACCAAGCCGTTCGCACCTTTATTAACCACCCAATAATTGTTGGGATTGGTGACGTCGTCCGAGTTCGTATTTCCGGAGGGGTTGTTCATATCCTCACTGAAGGCGACGGTGAAAGAAATTGGTCCCGTCCCAGCATAACTATCTAGCAATGTTTGGCTGAGCACGGTTGGTTCGGTAGAGTCCCAGACTGCCACTTTCAGGTCGCTGTTAACAGCATCATAATAACTGACAACAGGTTCCCCGCTTGCGTTCAACGCCAGTGAGTTGTACGGTCCTACAATCCAAGCGCTATCCATCGTGGTTATGGTTTTTGTGGTACAGATTGCATCGCCACAGACCGCCACTTTTAGGTTACTGTTATGAGAATCGTAATAACTAATAATGGGATTCCCACTCGCGTTCAACGCCAGTGAGGTGTACTCTCCCACATCTGCCGAGTTATCCACCGTGGTCAGAGTTTTCATTGTACATGTCGCATCACCACAGACCGCCACTTTCAGGTTGTAATTAGAATAATCGTA
>DAIEPS010000062.1 GCA_027348305.1 Anaerolineaceae bacterium
AAGCCAAAGCAAACCACGCGGGAATTTCTTATAGAGAGGAAGAAGCAAGAGCGGTGTAAAGAAGAAAAGAACGCCTAGAATCTTGGCATCCAATCCTGAATGCAGTAGATCCATCAGATAGATGGATTCGACCAGGGTACCGGCAAGCTGAATGAAAAACAAAAAGACGATTCCCAATGCGTAGACCAGAGCATACTCTTTTTTCATTTCGCATTCCTCCTAAGTAATACCTTCGGTGATCTGAACCAAAATCATTCCAGATATTAAAGCATAAAGTCCATAATCTAGCCATTGTCAAGATACAATCAAAGATAAAAAAGAGCGGCAGGATCAAGCGGCCGCCACTCTTTGAAACACTTTTCAATCAATTTAGTTTTTCAGGATCAAGCTTTTGTCTTCAAATACCATTTGCGGTCAATGATCAAAAGCACAAGTGGGACGGCCGAACCAAGCATGACCAATACATCCACCCAGCCGATCTGGTCAAAAATATTGGCGATGGTCATGAGACCCAGGGCTATCACGGCCAGGTACCAGGCAGGCTTCCAGCGTTTGCGCAACAGGAACCACAAAGCAACCAGGGCCAGCCCCGGCACAAAAGTCATGGCAGCCATGATCCAGCGATAGGTACCCAACTTGGCAAAAGAGGGGTCCGGTCCAATGGCCATGTAGAGGCTGAAACCGATCCAGGCAATGCCAACCACAAGGATGATCCAAAGCGTCACATTAACTGTCACGGGGGTTTTAACAGGCTTGTTTTTCAGAGGTTCTTTCACAAATTACTCCATGTCCGGGAATTTCCCGGCGAATTTCTGCAGTGCATCCTGTAAATGCTGCTCGCGAAGGCTGAGGGTGAGATCAGCGCGGGTGCGTTCGATGATGCCGCGAACGAGGTCGGTCTGACGGCGCAGGCCGTTGGTGATGGCGTCGGGGTAATCCATGGTTACCAACACATTGTAGATCTCATCCATGGTGGTGAGCAGGCGTTCGGCGTCTTCAGAGTAGCCCATGCGCAGAATATCCAAACATTTGCGGCGGCATTCGCCAATGGTCTCGGCCAGTCCGTTTAAATAAGCGGCGTATTCGATGCCGAGTTCGTCGGGAGTGGGCATGGGTTGGTTGAGGATCAAGGCCACTGTCAAGTTGGCTTCAGCGTATTCCTTGATCGCGTCCTGGGTGTAGCCTGCATAATAGATATCGGGGTAAGAGGCCAGGTCGCGCTGAATATTGAGCACCAGCACACGCGCTTCAAGCAACATTTCCTGGGCTACAGAGGCTTCGTCGCGGTGAATGGCACGGATAGTGTGGGCTGCCAAACGGGTAAGTGCGCGCGCCTGGATCAATGCTTGATCACGTATGGCGGTTCGCAGGTCAAAGACAGCTTTGGCCTTTTCAATTAGTTCAGTAAATTCCTGCATAACGGTTTATGTCTCCGGTGGTTTGGGTGGGTGAATGCCTTTAAAGAGATCCTCCGCGAGGCGTGAATCGCCGGGCATGCGAATCTCTCCAAAGTTGGCTTCGTAGCGGGCGATGTTCTCTCCGAGCGCGCGAAGCAGCAATTTGGCGCCGACTGGCGACATGATGATGCGCGAGAGAACCCTGAAACTTGTATCTGCGGGCAGCAGACGGCTGAAATCCAGCACGATTTCAGAAGGTGTGTGGCTGATGCGGGTCACATTGCTGTAGACCGGCTCTAAACTTTCCGGCAAGTCAATGGGGGGCATGCTTGGCGGATTCGATTGAGGTTGGTTGGTCATGATCGAAAGACCCTAGAAGGGAATATCCTCAGACGGGCCAGAATCGATGTCTTCTTCACCACCTGTGCCGCTGCCGTCCGTTTTGGCAGAAAGGAATTTCACGGTGTTGGCGACCATTTCAAGCGATGCACGGGGGGTGCCGTCCTGACCGGTCCAGATGCGCGGACCGCCAGTCTTGGCATCCACAGTCAAGCGGCCTTCCACCATGACCATTTTGCCCTTTTGCAAGAAATTGTTGCAGGTTTCAGCCAGTTTTCCCCAGGCTGAGACGCGGAACCAAACGGTTTCCTTGACGAGTTTTCCGGCCTGGTCACTGTAAGAGCGATCGGTGGCAACTGAAAAACTGGTAACGGCCTGGCCGTTGGGAGTAAAACGCATTTCGGGGTCTTTTCCGAGTCGTCCAATGATGAGCAATTTTTGATACATAAAACCTCCTGTCGCTGGAACAAAGCAATGATTACTTAATAATTGTACACGAATTATTGAAACGCATCTGTCAAATCAAAACGCAAGACTTGCAAAAGGCGATTTGGATAATGTTATAATGACCAAAGGTGAAACTATGAATCGAAAAACAAAAATCATCCTGTCCATTCTGCTGGTCAGTGGCTTTATCTTATTATTGGCTACACCGCTGCTTGCCAAACCAGTAAACGCGCAAATTTTTTACGCCACCCCCACCGCCATGGAAAACGGCAATATCTATTACACGGTGAGAGAAAATGAGACTTGCGACAGCATCTCTTATTTGACCGGCGTCAACATCGATACCCTGCGCACCCTCAACAACCTGAATCTCGACCAGTGCCGATTCTTGCAGATCGGCCAACAGTTGCTGCTTGGAACAGTGCCCACCCCCGAGGTAACCGTAGGCCCCTCACCCACGCCCACCAGCAACCTGCCAACGCCTGAGCCCATCAAGGGTTACGGTACGATTTGCGTCTATCTCTATGATGATGTCAACGGCAACGCCATGGCTGAAACCAACGAGATCACAAACACAGGCCTGGCCGGCGGTGAGATCAGCATTACGAACCCGGCTGGTAATTTTTCAAAAACTGGTACCACGATCAACACCGGTGAACCGGTATGTTTTGAAGAAGTTCCCGAGGGAGAATACACCATCAGCGTTGCCATCCCGGATGGATATAACCCAACATCGAGTCAAAATTACACCATCAACCTGAAAGCCGGAGATACCGCCACAGTGAATTTTAGCGCGCAGGCCAGCTCGACACTGCCGCTGACAGATCCCGGCAAAACGGGCAACTCTTCCGTGTTTCTGGCGATCGTGGGCGGGTTCATCATTTTGGCCGGCATTGGATTGGGCTTCTACGTCAGGGTGATCCGCAGAAAGTAAAAAAGTAAGGGCAATTCATGAATTGCCCTTACAATTGATCATTCTTCCAAGATTTTCGATAACTTATTATTACCCGAAACGCTCTTCCTTCCACACATCGCCGCGGTTATGATAGCCAGCCTGTTCCCAGAAACCGGGTGAATCCTGGGCGAGGAACTCCAGTCCGCGCAGCCATTTGGCACCTTTCCAAAAATATGGCACGGTCAATTCCGATTTTTCAAGAATTGCCCCCACCACCCCGCGCAGCGGATAGCCGTGATCCGGTGTGATGGGCGCACCGTCATAGTGCATGGCTAATAAGAAGTTGTCGGCCATAACGATCTCCAGCGGCAGGTTGGCCGAAAAACCAAATTCCGCGTGTTGAAGCACAAAGCGGGCAGCGGGTTTGATCTTGATCAACCCTTGATCGACCAAGGTTTTAACAGAAACACCCTGCCAGTGTGTGTCAAACTTGCTCCAGCGCGTGACACAATGGATATCCATGGTCAGGCTGGTTTTGGGTAATTGATTGAATTCATCCCAACTTAACGATAAAGGCTGTTCCACTTCGCCCCACACCTTGAAAGTCCAGGTTTCGGGGTCAAATTGTGGCACTGGGCCATAATGCAGAACCGGAAATTTTTGGGTCAAAGCCTGGCCTGGGGGCACGCGGCCTTCTTTCTTTAATCTTTCCTCTTCTGTTCTGCGAAAAATTGAGTTTTGCATATTCATCACCTCACAGGTGATTATACTGGTTTCAGCACAGGTTTTCATCCCCGCGGGCGTTTTGTACAAGGCTTGAAGACGAGGGTTGTCTTTCAATAAGCTTGATTGACTTGCGGGTTGCAAGTCGGGTAGAATAGAAATTGAGGTTAACGGTATGACCACCACTTCCCTGACGATCGAACAACTTGAAAACAGAATGCTGGCATTGCATGAAGCCAGTCTTGAGTTGGTGAGTGAAATCTCGATAGACGCCTTGCTTGATAAGATCGCAAGCATCGCCATGGAACAGGTCAATGCCAGTTACGCGGCCGTTGGAATCCTGGATGCCGAAGGGAACCTTGAAAAGTTCATCCCCATGGGCATGACCCGTGAAGAGATCGACCAGATCTCCCATCCGCCGGTAGGCAAAGGCTTGATCGGCGAATTGATGCACTCCAAAGTGTCCATTCGCATCGCCAATATAAAATCTGATCCGCGCAGCAGCGGATTTCCCGCGTTCCACCCCAAAATGACCTCATTCCTGGGCGTACCCATCTACCAGGGAATGCAGCAGTTGGGACAGCTTTACCTCACCAACAAACAGGGTGCAGACGAGTTCACTGCTGAAGATCAACAGATCATCGAAATGCTGGCAGCTTACGCAGCGATTTCGATTTCAAATGCACGCATGTATAAAGAAATGATGACCCGCGACCGGGCGCTCACCCGGCGCAATGAAAACCTGGCGCTGCTCGACCAATTAGCCTCCACCCTGGCCACCAGCACGGATATTGACCAGATCCTTGACAGCGGATTGACGCAATTAATGGATTACCTGCGACTCGAAGTGGGAGAGATCTTCTTGCGCATTGAAGACAGCAAGAACCTTCAGCTCTCACACCACCGCGGCGAAGGCGTCGATAACCTGTGGAAGCGTGCGTCTTATTCCATCGGCGAAAGCACCATAGGACGCACCGCTTTGAACGGCATTCCGGTGGTACTCAACCTCTCTGAATACGAATATACAGATCTTAACCCTGAAGCCAAAGTGCAGGGCATACACCAACTGGCGGTGCTGCCCATGATCGGCCGCCGCGGCGTGGTGGGTGTGCTCTGCGTGGGCGCCTGCCACCCTCAACCGCTGGACGACCTGGAAGTGCAGTTTGTGCAGGCCATCAGCGCCTGGATGGCTACCGCCATTGAAAATGTGAACCTGAATGAATCGGGCAAACGCCTGGCCGTGCTTGAAGAACGCGACCGTTTTGGCATGGACCTGCATGACGGCATCATCCAATCCATTTATGCCGTGGGGCTGACGCTGGAACACGCGCGGCTCCTGGCGACTGAGGACCCGGTGCAAGCCACCAGCCGCATCGACCAGGCGATCAAAGATCTCAACCATACCATCCGCGATATTCGCGCCTACATCCTTGACCTGCGTCCGCGGCAGTTGAACAACGAGAACCTGATGCAGGGCATCCAGCGCCTGGTGCAGGAATTCCGCGCCAACACGCTGATCGATGTGGTCGTACAGGGCAGTGATGAAGACCTTTCCTCCCTGCCCGAAGAACAAGCCGTGGCTTTATTCCACATCTGCCAGGAATCACTGGCCAACATTGCAAAACACGCCAAAGCCCACCGGGTTGAGATCGTGGTGTGGAAGACACCAGACCGTGCCCTGTTGGAAGTGCAAGACGACGGCCGCGGATTTGACTTGAATATGGTCAAACAAACCATAGGCCACGGTCTTTCCAATATGGAAACGCGCGCCGCGAACGTGGGCGGCGCCGTGGATATCAGCTCCGAACCTGGCAACGGCACGAGTGTATTGGCCTGGGTGCCGCTGCCGGAATTTGACCCCCTGATCGTCGAATAACTTAATATTGTTGTCATCTCTCCAGTTTAAGGCTACAATCCCCACATGAGTTGGGACCTTTTAGGACACGAATGGGCAGCCTCACTGCTCAAACAGCACATCACCCACGGTGATGTAAGACATGCCTATCTATTCAGCGGCGCTCCCGGCATCGGCCGGCGCAGCCTGGCGCTGGCGTTCGCACAGGCCATCAACTGCCAGTCACCCACGGCACCCGGTGTGCCCTGCGGTGAGTGCCGCCTCTGTAAACAGACAGAAAAAATGCAGCATCCCGACCTGAGCATCATTGAAGCGGATTCCGAGGGCGGCATGCTCAAAGTGGACCAGATCCGCGCACTGCAGCGAAGTGTCTCTCTTTCACCCTATGAAGCAAAATTTCGCGTAGCCTTATTATTAAACTTCCAGCGCGCCAACGCAAACGCGCAGAATGCGCTCCTCAAAACGCTGGAAGAAGCCCCCAAACAGGTCATCCTGCTGCTGACCGCGGATTCGCCAGACAATCTGCTGCCCACCATCGCCTCGCGCTGCGAGATCCTGCGCCTGCGGCCGGTGCCGATCGACAAACTGCAGGAAGCCCTGCAAACCCGCTGGCAGTATGACCCCGAAAAATCCGCGCTGCTGGCGCACCTCGCCAACGGACGTACCGGTCTGGCGCTGCGCATGGCTGCCGACCCCGACCTGGTGGAAAAACGCGCCGCCTGGGTGGATGAACTGCTGCGCCTGATGCCCCTGAATATCCGCGAACGTTTCGCAGCGGCTGAACCCCTCTCCAAGAACCGCGATCAACTGCGCCTGACCCTGCAATCCTGGCTCTCCATTGTCCGCGATCTGCTGCTGGCTTCGAACGGTCAGGAGGCCTACCTGACCAACCAGGATCACGCAGCCGACATCACCGCCCTGGCGAAAAAACTCACCGGGCAGCAGCTTGTCGACCTCGTGAATACTGTGGATCATTCGCTGGAAATTTTGGAATACAATGCCAATTTGAAACTGCTGCTTGAAAATTTGCTCATAAGCATTCCCCAAATCAAATAAATACAAGTTCAAACCCTAGATACCGGGAATCACGTGCAGATTCCCGGTATTTTCCAGTATTTTATTGATTTATTCTTATATCCGATTTATAAATTCTGTATTGTGAGTAGTTGAAAAACAATCTGATTTGAACACCGGGAATCTGGTTTTTGATTCCCGGTGTCTAGGGTTAAACACAATTTGAAAATACTATCTCGATTAGAAAAACCCAGATACCAAGAATTAAGTACTACTTCATGGTATTCAGAATTATTTTTTTGATTCTACTTTGTGTGATTTTGGCAATAATGAACAAGCCAGACATTATTTTATTGACTGTCTCAACTGCCTTTCCAACTGCAGAAATTCGGGGTCGTAGCGTGTTTCTTCCTGCCGGGGGCGGGGAAGATCCACTTTCATTTCGGCCACGATTTTTGCCGGCCGCGGCGAGAAGACCATTATTCGGTCAGAGAGCAGCAGGGCTTCCGAGATGGAATGGGTAACCATGATCACCGCGGTTTTATGGCTCTGCCACATCTTTAACAGTTCGGAGCCCATGCGTTCACGGGTCATCGCGTCCAGTGAACCAAAGGGTTCGTCGAGCAGCAGCAGATCGGGTTCGGCGATGAAGGCGCGGGCGATAGCCACACGCTGTGCCATGCCGCCCGAAAGCTCGGAAGGCCAGGCCTGTGAGAACTCTTCCAGCCCCACCAGGTGGATCATGATATCAGCGCGTTCTTGCGCTTCTTTAGGGTCAACGCCTTGCAGCTCAAGCGGCAGCAAGATATTCTGCATCACCGTCCGCCAGGGCATCAGGTTGGCCTGTTGGAAGACCAGGCTGATGCGCGGTTCCCCCTGCAGGCAGCCAAACTTGAAAGACCCAGAAGTGGGTTTAATGATGCCGGCAATCAAGCGTAATAAGGTGCTCTTGCCGCTGCCAGATGGACCCAACACGCACAAGAACTCCTGTTCAGCCAATTTGAAAGAAACATCCTGCAGCGCCTGCAATTCTCCATCGGCGCCGTGGAAGGTCATGCCCAGGTGTTCAACCGCAAGAAGCTCTGTCACGGCAGCAGCTCGTTGGTAAAGCAGGTGCTTACATCGATCGAACTGGTGAGCAGCTTCATTTTGGTGAGAATGCGCTGCATATTCTGCCAGGCTTGCGGCTGAGAATAGCCCAATTGAGCGGCCTTCCACTCTTCGATGGAGCGCAGCAGCACCTGTTTTTGCACTGCCTGATCGGCTGAGACCAGGTTCTCGACATATTTCTTGGAGATCTCGTAGGCCTCATCCGGGTTGTCGATGGTGTATTGAATACCTTTGAGGGTGGCAGCGATCATGGACTTCACCAATTCAGGGTTTTCAGACAGGGTCTTTTCGTTGGTGACCAACCCGTTTGCCACCAAGTCAATGGCGTCGGAGGCCTTGAGCAGGTTGATGGATTCACCCTGGGCTTCAAGCTGCACGGGTTCATTGGCCACGTAGATCACCACAGCGTCTTCGCGGTCAGCCGTCAGCACTTCCACCTGGTTGTAGCCGATGGAATCCAGTGTGACATCTGATTCAGCCAAACCGGCAGAATCGAGCATGGCAATGGCGCCAATGTAGCTTGCGCCATACAACCCGGGCAGACCGATCTTCTTGCCTTTAAGGTCCGCGATGGAAGTGATGTTGGCGGATTTCTTTGATACGATACCCACCGGATACTGCTGATACCAGGCGGCCACATAGACGAGGGGCAATTGTTTATCGCGTCCCAAGAGAACCTGTTCACCTGAAAGGATGGCAAATTGAAGAGTGCCATTGGCCAGCAGCACAGCGTTGTCGTTCTCCATACTGTAATCGATTTGAACATCCAGCCCGGCCGCTTTGTAAAAACCTTTTTCAATGGCAACGTACAAAGGGGCGAACTGCACGTTGGGGATGTACCCCACGGGCAGGGTGACTTTGGTGAGTGCTGCCGAAGTGGGGGTGTCGCTTGTCACCGTTGTGCTTTTTGCAGCACAACCAGGGACCAGAATGAGCAAAAGGATGGTGAGTAAAAGCAGTGATCTTTTCATGTTTCCCTCCCGGGGAATGATTAGTGATGCGCGGTTTTCCAGCGCGTGGAACGTTTTTCGGCCAGCATGGCCAGGCCGTACAGGCTTAAAGCCATAAATATTAATGTGAAGATGGCGACAAACACGAGGGCCGTATCGAACTGTCCGCGGCCGACGTTGATCAAAAAGCCGAGACCTTTATCCGAACCGACGAATTCCCCAACCACTGCGCCGATCACGGAGAGTGTGGCGCCGATGCGCAGTCCGCCGAAGAGGATGGGCAGCGCAGCGGGGATCTCAAGCAGGCGCAGTTTCTGCAAGCGCGTGGCGCGCATGGAAACCATCAGGTCGCGCAGGTTGTCCGGCACCGTCGCGAACGCGCGGTCGAAATCGTCCAGCACCGGTAAGAGCCGCGCGATCAACATGCTGTTGGCGAACTTGGTCATCCCGCCGGCGTCTTTCTC
>DAIEPS010000063.1 GCA_027348305.1 Anaerolineaceae bacterium
GACGCTGCGCTCTTCGCCCTTGACCGCGCATGCCGGCGTGCAGGGCGAGCATCGCCCGGCGCGGCTCCTCGCGTGCGGGCGATGGAGAAATACAATGACCGACATCACCATGATCGAAGATTACCCGCAGAATTATTTCAGTCAGGTGATGCGCCAGCGACGTTGGATCCGTGGAGATTGGCAGCTCTTGCCCTGGCTGCTCAAGCCAAATGCACCTGGCACGGTCTTCTCAAAAATTGACCGTTGGAAGATGTTTGATAACTTGCGGAGAGCCTTGCTCGCACCCTCACTGCTGGTTCTTATTGTGTTTGGAGCAATCTTCCAGCCCAGTCTTAATTTTCTCTGGATCTCTGCTACTTTGTTGACATTGGGTTTTCCCATAATTACAGGTATCGCCCACAGCACTCTTTCGGTGATAACCGGTGGGGAATTTCGCATCGCCTTCCGTCCCATCGGATGGAATCTTATGCGTTGGCTGCTGGCTATCGCGTTTTTACCTTATGATGCGTATACCTCTCTGGATGCCATCTTTACCACACTATATCGGCTGTTCGTCAGTCGAAAGCATCTTCTGCAGTGGACCACCGCTGCACAAACTGCCAAGGTCTTTGGGTCACAGGCGCGGCGAAGTCTCGCCTGGCAGAAAATGGGAGTATCCACTTTTCTGGCGATCAGTCTGCTGGCCTGGTTGAGACTCTTTCCAGTGCCGGCTCCTTTTAACGTGACTTTGGCCATTCTGTTCGCTTCGCCGGTGCTTTTGCTTTGGGCGCTATCTCCGCTTTTGGCATGGTGGATCAATCGGCCTATCACCCAAAAGAAAGTAACTTTACTCGAGGATCAGGAAAACCACTTGCGCCAAATTTCGAGAAGGACCTGGGGTTTCTTTGAGCGTTTTGTCGGCCCCGAAGACCATTGGCTCCCTCCTGACCATTTTCAAGAATCACCGGTGGGGATCATCGCACATCAAACTTCCCCGACAAATATCGGGCTGCTGCTTACCTCTACTTTAGCGGCCTATGATCTTGGGTATCTGGATCAACTCGCACTGGCGACCCGTCTTTCAACGACCATGGATACGCTAGATCAATTGGAGCGTTTTCACGGACATTTCTTGAACTGGTATGACACACAATCCCTTAAGCCCCTCCATCCAAGATATGTTTCCACCGTGGATAGCGGCAACCTGGCTGCCTGTTTTATCATCACCTCCCAGGCATGCAAAGAGATACTCGGCCAGCCGATCTTTCGCTGGGATTTGTGGCAAGGCTACCTTGACACACTTTCCAATCTCACCGAGATGCTCAAAGAAATGCGTAAACCTGAGTTTGACCAACAGGTTGAAGTGATCAACCAGGTTATTGATAAACTTCACGCTGAAATTCTGCGTGTCCGTGCCCATCCAGAACGATGGTACCGTTTATTTCAATACGCAAGTGGATCGTTTTGGCAGGATATTTCCACCAAATTAATGGAACTTGTAAAAGTGGGGCGTTCAACTTTCACGCTCAGCACCCTGGAAAAACTCCAGGAGGTGGCCGCACAAGTGGAAAGGCACCATACTTCTGTTCGGCGCACGATCACCGAATTGGTTCCCTGGGTTCCTTTCTTTGAAGAAACTCCCGTTTATTTTTCAGATGCAGATTCAGGATCGATCATCAAAGAAATAAAGAAGAATCTTCCGATCAATATGCCGCTTAACCTCATAAAAGCGCATATCAAGACTGCCTTGCCTTTGATCCATTCTTTGCAAAGACGACTTGAAGAGATTGATGAACCCCCAACGCGAAAAGACCTTCTCATTGCTGCAAAGACCTGGTTGGAGGGTTTGTCGAAATCTTTAGTTCAGGTTGAATCGAATGCCGAGATGTTGGGCGACCAATTTTTATCCATCGTGAATCGTTCTGACAAGTACACCAACGAAATGGATTTTCGATTTCTCTACCATCCGCAGCGTTCTGTTTTTCATATCGGGTATAACCTTGACGCAGGTTCAATGGACCAGAACTTCTATGATCTGCTGGCTTCAGAATCGAGAATTGCCTCGGTTATAGCCATTGCAAAAGGGGATGTACCTCAATCGCATTGGCTGCACCTCGGCCGCCCTGTGACGCATGTTGAAGGGACGTATGTGTTGCTGTCATGGAGCGGAACCATGTTCGAATACTTGATGCCGCCACTTTTCCTGCGTTCATATCCAGGCACGCTTTTAGCAGATAGTACGCTGGGAGCGGTGCAGCATCAGATCGCCTATGGAAAATCCAAGTCTGTGCCCTGGGGAATATCAGAATCAGGTTTTTATCGGTTTGATGCCAGTTTGAATTACCAGTACCGAGCTTTTGGGGTTCCAGGATTGGGGTTCAAACGCGGATTGGCAGATGACCTGGTTATCTCGCCATATGCGTCTTTGATGGCAGTAAGCTACGCCCCGCAGGCCGTGATACACAATCTTGAACACCTGATCGATCTGCACATGATCGGGTTGTATGGTGTGTACGAATCCATAGATTTCACAGCCGAAAGGCTGCATATCGATGAAAAGTCTGTGATCGTAAGTGAATACATGGCGCATCACCAGGGCATGATCATGATGGCCATGGTAAACTTTTTTCACAATGAGATCATGGTGCAGCGCATGCACTCTGATCCCCGCATTCAAAGTGTGGAATTGGTTTTACAGGAACAAATCCCTCCAACTCTCAAAACGCAGGACCCGTATGGAGAAGACGTAAAGGGCACCCAACGGGTAACTGTTGCACCGGTAGAGATCGTTCCCTGGACTGTGCCCGTACAGACCGCCATCCCTCAAATGCATCTCCTTTCAAACGGCAGCTACAACGTGTTGCTCTCCAATATGGGGGGAGGCTACAGTTCGTGGCACGGCACAGACCTGACGCGTTGGCGGCCAGACGGCGTCCTGGATCCCTGGGGAACATGGATCTACATACAAGATATCCAACGCGACTTGATCGAAGTGAATGAAACCTGGTCAGCAACCCACCAGCCTATCCCGGCTGATGCCGCGGCGATGCAGGTTACCTATTTTGCGCACATGGCGGTATTCCGCCGGACGCAGGACGAGATCGATTCAACAACTGAAGTAACCGTGACGCCTGACGACCCCGTGGAGATACGGCGCATCCATCTTCATAACCATTCCGAGCAGTACCGCACATTGAGGCTGACCTCTTATGGTGAAGTAATCCTGAGTTCTCAATCAGCAGATTCACGACATCCGGCTTTCAATAAACTTTTCATTGAAAGTGAGTTTGTGCCAGATCTTGGCTTGCAGATTTTCACCCGCCGGCCCCGCTCAAATGAGGATGAAAGCATATTTATGGGGCACATGCTGGTCAATAAAGGACCCCAAACCGTGATCAGACATGAAGCGGATCGCAACCGTTTTATTGGTCGTGGCCGTTCCATGCGCAACCCGATTGCCCTGAATTCTGAAAGCTATCTCACCGGAACTACCGGTGCGACGTTGGACCCGATTTTTTCGCTGGGTCAGACACTACTTATTGAGCCGCACAACAGTGCTGATCTCGCATTTCTGACTTTTTCAGGTGACAGCCGTGAATCAATTCTGGAATTGGCCAGAAAATATCACAATTGGGCGATCATCGACCGTTCTTATCACCAGGCCAATATTTCTGCGCAAAGCTGGCTTGGGAAACAAGAGATCACAACGCAAGTGTTTAAAAATATTTCGCAGGTTCTTTCGGCACTCTTATATCCTTTCAAGGCGATTCGTGCTTCAGCGGAAATGCTCGCGTCAAACAGCCTGGGTCAATCCGGGCTGTGGCGTTTTGGCATTTCCGGGGACTATCCCATTATGCTGGTGCAGCTTGACGACTCCAGGCAGATCGACCTGGTGGGGGAGTTGCTAGAGGTGCATAGGTATTTGCGCAGCCGGCGGATTAAGGTCGATCTGGTGATCCTTAACTGCCAGAAAACCGATTACGGTGCAGAGTTAAATGGATCGCTTTACCGGCTGGTCACAAAGCTCAATGGAGAAGATCAACTCAACCAACGAGGCGGCATTTTCATCTTGTATGGAGATCATATTACTGAAGAAGAATACACCTTGCTGCAGACTGCGAGTCGATTGGTTTTTGATGGTGTTATGGGGTCTTTGGATGATCAATTGCCGGGCTATTCCATGCCTGTTCACCATCTGCCTGAATTTATACCCACGGGGCCGGCGAGCGATGAACCAGGCGGGCAGACACCTGTCAATGAACCAGAAGTGATGAAACCGGTGGAACTCAAGTTTGCCAACGGGTTTGGCGGGTTCAGTTCAGACGGCAGCGAGTACATTATCAATTGGGATGCATCCTTACTGAACGAGAAAGGAAGCATGACAAGAAAGACAACACCCGCCCCTTGGGTGAACGTGATCGGCTATCCCAATTTTGGGTTTATGGTCAGCGAATCAGGCAGCCAATGCACCTGGGCTCTCAACAGCGGAGAAAACCGCTTAACCCCCTGGGCAAATGACCCCGTATGCGACCCTACCGGTGAAGCCCTGTATCTTCGCGATGAAGAAACCGGCGAAGTGTGGACGCCCACACCCCTTCCTGCAGGATCAGGACAACCTTACCGTGTGGCGCACGGAGCAGGCTATACCCGCTTTGAACATAAATCTCATGGTTTGGAACAAATCTTGACCCTTTTCTCAAGTCCCGATGATCCGGTAAAGATCATCCATGTGAAACTGAAAAATAACCTGCAGCACACACGCAGGATCACAGCCACTCAATATGTGGAATGGGTTTTAGGCACCACGCACGCTGCCAATATGGCATATATCATCCCGGAATATGATCCAACGCATGAGTGTTTGTTGGCCACAAATCCATACAGCGATGAGTTTGCAAAAAAAGTGGCTTTCCTGCTGGCCAGCCGGCCCATCCACGGGGTGACTGCTGACCGAACGGAATTCCTGGGCCGTGGTGGATCCTTTACGCAGCCAGTGGCTCTTCAAAGGATCGGATTGGAAACGCGTATTACCCCGGGTGAAGATCCTTGCGCAGTACTTCAGATCCATTTGGATTTGCAATCTGGTGCTACAGATGAATTTTATTTTGTGCTGGGGGAAGGCAACGATAAGGAACATGCACTGGAGTTGGTGAAGAAATATCACAAACCAGCATACGTGGGGGCTGCGTTTGAACGTACACATACCTTCTGGAATCGATTCTTAAACATAATTCAGGTCAGCACGCCTGACCCCGCTGCTGACGTTATCTTGAATCGTTGGATGCTTTACCAGACGCTATCCTGCCGGGTTTGGGGTCGAACTGGATTCTACCAATCCAGCGGGGCCTTTGGTTTCCGCGACCAGCTCCAGGATGTTCTGGCGCTGCTGCCAATAGACCCATCCATTACCCGCAACCAGATAATCAATGCTGCCATCCAGCAATTTGAAGCAGGTGATGTCATGCATTGGTGGCATCCGCCCTCAGGGCGCGGGGTGCGTACCCGGTTTTCGGATGATCTTTTGTGGCTGCCCTATGTCACGGCATTGTATATTGAAACAACCGGGGATCTTAAGATACTTGACGAAAAAATACCGTTCAGAAAGGCGCCGCAACTCACAGAAGGGGAAAATGAACGTTACGGTGTTTATTCGTTGACCGACAAATCCTTTACATTGTTGGATCACTGTCAACGTGCCATTGAAAAAGGGTCCACTTATGGGTTGCATGGTTTGCCTTTGATGGGTACCGGCGATTGGAACGACGGCATGAATAAGGTGGGTGAAAATGGACGCGGCGAGAGCATTTGGCTGGCGTGGTTCATTAGTGATGTTTTAAAACGGTTTGGCGATTTATCTGAACAAATTGGGGATATGGAAACTGCGGAAAGGTATACCTTAAGAGCAAAAAAATATATTAGAGCTATTGAACATTCTGCATGGGATGGCGAGTGGTATCAGCGTGCTTATTATGATGGTGGTGAGACACTTGGGTCAGGTCGAGACGCGGAATGCCAGATAGACGCGATCGCTCAATCGTGGTCAGTGTTGAGCGGCGGTGGAAATGCCAACCGCAGGCGGCAGGCCATGCAGGCTGTGTATGACAGGTTGGTGCGGCCGCAGGATCGTTTATCGCTGCTCTTTACGCCGCCTTTTAACAAGACCCAGCTTGACCCCGGATATATCAAGGGATACATCCCTGGAATTCGTGAAAATGGCGGGCAGTATACCCACGCTGCAACATGGACGGCATGGGCCTTTGCCAAAATGGGTGATGGAAGCAAGGCCTGTGAGTTGTTTAACTTGCTCAACCCTGTTTATCAAGCCGACAGTCTTGAAAAAGCCTTAACCTACCGTGTGGAACCTTACGTGATTTGTGCGGATATCTATAGCAAAGAACCCTTCATCCGCCGCGGTGGGTGGACCTGGTACACAGGCTCTGCGGCCTGGATGTACCGCCTGGGCATTGAGGCGATCCTTGGTTTTCACAAGGTTGGCAATACCCTCGAGATCGATCCTGTGATCACGCCAGAGTGGGATGGGTTCGAGATCCGGTACCAATTTATGGATGCAGTTTATCTGATCCAGGTGAAGAATCCCGGGCATACGGCTCAAGGGGTAAATCATATTGAACTGGACGGTCAATTACTGGAAGGATACGCAATTCCGCTGGTCGCAGACGGTCGGGAGCACAAAGTGATAGTGACCCTGGGCAAGAAAATGCGTTGAATGAGTAAGGTTATGTCTGAGGGATAACTAAAAAGAATAACCCGTTGACGGGTTATTCTTTTTATACTCTTAATTGAAAAGGCCGGGCTTTGGTTATTGAGCTTAGGGTGTAACTGGAATGACCCTTGACTGCATTGTCCCCGTTTGGCCTTTCTCTGAATACACGCTGACGGTGACCATCAAGGAATGACCTGTTGGATCATAAGTGAACTCGCCGGGGAGATAACTTGAGACCAGGCCGGGTTCTCCAAGGGTCAGATCCTCTTGCTGCTGGGCAATGGTGCAGCCCGAATAGCCGGTGAACAGGTTGGAGGTGTGCGTCACCGTGACGCCCTGGGTGTTATCCACGATGACGATCTTGATGGACTGCCAGGTCATGTTGCCTGTGTTAGTCAGCAGGAATGTGGGTGCAAAAGACGTGGAACAGTTCTGCAGTGAATTGTAGGAAACCTTAAAGCTGGCTGCCGAGGTGGGGGTGATGGAGGGTGCCTGTGTGGGCTGGGCGGTAAAGACCGGCAAAATTTTGGGGTTGCCGGTTTGATAGGACGTACCTTTCCAAACCCAGCAGTAATGATTGGAAGTATCGAAATACCTCACATAATAAAACTCACCGTCTTCGCTGCGGCCAAGGGCTTGAAGCTGAACGCCGGCATCCACCGTGGCGACTCTTGGATAATAGGTCGCCGGGCCTACGCGGCAATTGGTTGCACTGTCAAAATTCAACCAGACTCCGCTCAGGGGCGTGGCTGTAGCAGTTGGCTCAGGGGTGAGGGTGACAGTGGCCGTGGCTGCGGGGGTATTGGTCGGCTTTGGTGTAGCTGATTTCTCAACAATGATCGCATTAAGCGTACTGGCGATCTGGGTAACCTGAAGGTTCAGAGCTTCAATGGTGCTGGCAGCAGCGGGGTCCATGGTGGGGGTGGATGCATTGGCTCCACAGGCGCTCAATGCCAGGGCAAGAATGATACTGATCGTTATGATGGTCCAAGTTTTTTTCATAATTTACTCTTTGGTCATTCTGTTTCTGATATTGATTAGATTTGGTTTATTGTGTTCTCTTAATCATAACCCTATTTATTATTGATTTTCCTTTAATAATTTATGTAAATCAATTTGAACTAAAAATGAAAATACTTCACTAGTATAATTCAGGCATCAAAAAGTGCAATAATTCTTCATTCCAAGGACCCCTAATGCATTTGAATTCCTTTCAAAGTTTCTTCAAAAAATACTGGAAAGCGTTGTTCATTTTATTTTTCGTTTCGGCGCTTGCTTATTTACCCAATATCACAAAATTCACTTTGTATAAAGATGACTGGTATTACATCGTGGATGGGTTCTTTGGCGGTCCCAAGATCTTCCGTGAAATGTTCTATATTGACAGGCCGCTGCGTGGATATTTATGGGAGTACCTGTTCACTTTTCTAAAGACGAACCCCCTGCCTTATCAAATCCTGGCTTATGTATGGCGTCTGATCAGCGGCATGTTGTATTTCTGGCTGCTCAATCTGATCTGGCCAAAACATGAGAAAACCAATCTGTGGATCTCAATATTGTTCCTGCTCTATCCGGGTTATTTGTGGTGGGTATCAGGCGTTGAATATCAACCCTACATCCTCACACAGATGCTGCAGGTGTTTTCTTTCGTCACCATGATCTTGTTCATTAAATCCAACACGGTGTTGAAAAAGTTATTCTTCCTGGGCTGTTCAGCAGTTGCAGGCTGGATAAGCCTGATGTTTGTGGATTACACGATCGGAATGGAGTTGTTCCGCGTCGTCATCGTGTTTTTGGTTGTGAGCCACGAACTGCCGTTGGCCAAAATAGCGGCCAGGATCAAAAAAACGATATTGAGCTGGCTGCCTTTCTTGATCATCCCGGGGGGATTCATGGTTTGGAGGACTTTCTTCTTTGACAACGCCCGCAGCGAAACGGATATCAACCTGCAAATGGGACAGTTCTTCGCCGCACCCCTTCAGGTTGGATTGTTATGGCTTCAAAGATTTATTAAAAGCTTTATCAACATCAACCTTTTTGGCTGGATCAAACCTTTCGCGGATAATTTCTTTACGCTTGGTTTGGTTGAGCTTCTGATCGCGGTGGTTTTAGGTGTTCTGGCAGTATTTGTAGTCAGGGCTCTTTTAACCAAAAAAAACCTTCCCGAGGATGAAGAGGGCGGATCTGCTCTCGAGTCACGACAATGGGAAAAAGAAGCTCTCTTCGGCGGAGTGATCGGCGTGATCGGCGGAATTGTTCCCATCGTGCTGATGAACCGGGAAATAAACATAGTCAGCTACTCTCATTATTTATTGAATCCTCTCATGGCGGCCGCTCCCATTCTGTTTGTGATCATCAATTGGGTCAGATCTCAACGCCTTCGCCAGGGTATTCTGTTATTTCTGGTTGGATTCCTGGTCATTTCAAATTACAGCTATTCA
>DAIEPS010000064.1 GCA_027348305.1 Anaerolineaceae bacterium
CTTGCCTTGGCGCGCCAGTGCACGTTCGCGGGCGGCCGTGCTTCGGGCGCGCACGCAGGCGCTTGATTCGCCGGGGTCGGCATGCAGGAGATCCGAGGGTGCGACGGCGCCAACCTCCACATGCAGATCAATGCGGTCCATCAGCGGACCGGAGATGCGGCGCTGGTATTTGATCACCGTCCCCGGCGAGCAGGTGCAGGCCTTGTAAGCGTCGCCGTAGTATCCGCAGGGGCAGGGGTTCATGGCAGCCACGAGCTGGAAGTTGGCCGGGAAGGTTAAGGTGCCCTGGGCGCGGCTGATGGTGACGATCTTGTCTTCAAGCGGCTGGCGCAGCACTTCAAGCGTGCGGCTGCCGAACTCGGGCAGTTCATCCAGAAAGAGCACGCCGCGGTGTGCCAGCGAGATCTCACCGGGATGCGGCCAGTTGCCGCCGCCCACCAGGCCGGCATTTGAAATGGTGTGATGCGGCGCGCGGAAGGGACGATTCTTGATCAGGGGAATGCCTTCGGGCAGCGCGTCTGCGACGGAATAGATGCGGGTGACATCGAGGGATTCGTCCACGGTCATGCGTGGCAGGATAGCCGGCAGGGCGCGCGCCATCAGCGTTTTGCCCGCGCCGGGGGGGCCGATCATCAGCAGGTTGTGACCGCCGGAGGCGGCCACTTCGAGTGCGCGTTTGACGTGTTCCTGGCCTTTGACGTCGCGGAAATCGGTTTGAACGATCACGGGTACCTGGTCCACCTCGATGTGGGGCTGGGGCGGAATGGGGCGTGACCCCACCAGGTGGGCGTAAAGGTCTGCCAGCGAAGTGACCGGGATGACTTCAAGTTCCGGGAAGAGCGCAGCCTCGGGTGCGTCTTCCGCGGGGACGAAGATGCGTTTGAAATTCTCGCGGCGGGCGACGGCCGCCATGGGCAGCACACCGCGGATATGGCGCACGCTGCCATCCAGGGAGAGTTCACCCATCACCAGGCTGTCCACCAGGCAGAGTGGAGGAAGCTGGCGGTTGGCAAGCAGCATGCCCAATGCGATGGGCAGATCGTACGCAGAACCCTCCTTGCGGACGGTGGCCGGGGCGAGGTTCACCCGTACGCGTTTGCGGGGAGGTTCCAGGCCGACATTGCGGATGGCCGACTGGACGCGTTCTCTACTCTCCTGCACGGAAACATCCGGCAGGCCGACGATGATCATGGGTGGTTTAGGAATACCATTAGTGATATCTACTTCTACGTCTACTATGACCCCATCCAGACCGATGACAGCACAGGCATTCACACGGGCCAGCATGAGACTAGTTTAGGGGAGGTGGGGGAAAATGTCAAATGGATTTCCCAATGGACAATAGTGAAAATCTTGACATGGACGGTATAATTAATTTATCGAAGCGATGAACCAGAAGAGATTTATGGTCGCTTCTCCTAATCATCGAAAAATCAATTCCCTTTTGGAGTTATCTTCTGGGGAGCTAAAAGCGAAACCGGCATGTATTGCCGGTTTTTTGTTTACATATGGAGGCATATGGAAAAAATCCATAATTGAATTTCAAGGATTAGCGATGTGGGGGAAAAAGATTAAATGATTACTCAAATTGCATGTAAACAGGAGTTTATGATGAAACAGATTATTGGTATCCTCGCCCTAACTTTAGTGGTATTTTTGCTCGCTTCATGTGTTCCCGTGGAACACGATGAAATGCTTCCATTTTGCAAAACACAATACGAGACATTACTCGGTGAGTATCCAGACTATCCGCCGGCGTTTGTCGGTGCCTGTGTTTCATGGCTCCAAAGCGGAAAACCGACTGCCTTTGTTTCACTCTGCGGATATGAGTCGTTCCGACAACAGATCATGGATGGGAATGATGTTGAATTAAATAACAGGCAAGATTGCATTCAGTTTATTAAGAATTTTGAAGAGTGACAACAAGAATCAACAAACAGATTTCAAAAGGAGGTGAAATCTGTTTGTTTTTTTGGAAGAGCTTTTTTAACTACTCACCCAATCAAAATTGGACTTATTGGGTTTACTTTATACAAATAGCGGATGTATAATCAATGTGCAAGAAAAATGACATCTTCCTAAAAGAATAATTTGAGTTTGGTGCCAGTTTCCTTGAATACATTTCACTTATCTAATTGGAGGAATTATGGATGCAAATAAAGTACTGGATCGCCTGTATACATTCTTTGTGGGTTTTGGCATCTTCATCTTCATTGGGACCATCGTGGAACTCTCGCAACTGAATCACACGAGAGAAGAACTTCAGATCGTTCCCTTTATCCTTCTGCCGCTGGGAATTGTGCTGGGAATTTTGATGCTGGTATCAAAAAGCCCAATGGTTCAGAAGATTGCGGTCATCGGCATGTGGGTGGTGGCAGTAGGCGGCATGATCGGCATGGTCGTGCATGTCTCTGGCAACCTTGAGGGTGTATTCGAAGGCGGACAAAAAATGGCGTTCGCTCAGATGATCAAGCAAGCCATCGGTGGTAGAAATCCCTTGCTTGCCCCGGGGACGCTGACCATCGGCGCAGCAATGATCCTCGCTGTGGCTTACGCCAGGAAAGCTTTGGCTGGAAAGAAGTAAATAAAAGAAATTTTTGTATGGCGTAAGAATAACGCAGGGGAGCCTCCCCTGCGTTGTTTTGTGAGATTCATCAGCGATTGCGGGGATTAAGCAGGTCGTTCAGACCGTCGCCAAGCAGGTTCCAGCCGATGCCAAAAAGGATTATGGTAACGGTGATCGGCAGGAAAACCCACCAGAAATCAAATTTCCCTCCCAAACCAATGATCCAGTCACGGGCTGTTACGAGCGAGTAGGCCCAGGGGGAGTTGCCTCCAAGGCCAACAAAACTGAAGGTCGTTTGAAGGATTACCATGCCACCCACATCGCGGGCTGCCATGATAATTGCCGGGGAGATGGCATTCGGCAGGATATGCCTGAAAATGATTTTTGAGGGGCGGCTGCCAGAGATGCGTGCTGCTTCGATATACTCGAGGTTTTTGATCCGATGAACCACCGAATTCATGACCCGGGCATACGGCATCCATGAAAGAAGGATGAAGGTGACCATCAATGGATCAAGATTCTGTAAAAATATCATGACCGGCGACAAATTATCCGGATTTATTGTTAATACACTTCCTGATCCTGTCATGAAGCTTTGAACACCGGCATCAGTCAACAATATTGTGGCTAATTGCCTGATCATCACGATCCCGGCGATCATTGGGAACGCCAGGAATGCATCTGTGATCCTCATCAGAAAATTATCCACCCTGCGATTGGAATAGGCGCTGAGCAGACCAACGATCACACCGATGGTCATTGAAAAAAGGGCGACTATCAATCCAAAAAACACTGCTGAGCGGGTGCCCCAAACCAGAGAATGGAACACGCTGGATTGGTTTGATAATGTGCCCAGCGGCGCTTCAGGGCTGGGCGGTAGCGGTTTGTGTTCATGTAAAGGGTTGCCGATTATCTTTACGGTGCCGGGGCGTTTTGGGTCTTGCGGCGAGAGCGAGGGGGCTGCAATGGCCATAAAAATGAAAATTGCGACCAAGAACAATCCCAGCCAATTATGCCATTTTGAGAAAAAGCGACGCATATTTTGCATGTCATCTGCCCCCGTGTGTATTCCGTGGATCAAGCAGCGCTTGAACCAGGTCAAGAACGGTCATGAGCAGCAGAACAACGATCACACTGTAGATGGAAAAACCGAGGGCTGAGGCGGCGTCTGGAATGAACTGCAGACTCCTGGTGGCGATCTCTGAAATGCCGTGAAAATTGTAGATGATCTCAACCACAAAAACACCTGTGATCAGTGATGCAGAAGAAAGCACGCTGCTAGCCAACCCTGGTGCGATGGCATTGGGGAGCATGTGCCGCCAGGTGATCCTTTCTTCTGAAACCCCGCGTGCCCTGGCTGCCATAACATAATCCTGGTGTTTGACCTCAATAATGGCCGTTCTGGTGATGCGTGCGAGGGTTGCCCAATGGACCAGTGTCAAAGTCAAAACCGGCATGACCAGATGACGCAGTGCGTCGAGGGTAATATCCACCCTGCCGTTAAGCAGGCCGTCGATGGTCAGCAGACCGGTAAATTGACGGAATTGATTGGATTCCACGAATAAATAATTGGTCACATTTGTCCGCTCCGGCGACAACCAACTCAGGTTGACATAGAAAACGGACAGCAAAACCATGGCCAGGATCACCGGCGGAATGGAGGTGGCGATGTAAGCCGAAAATCTGAACCCATGATCTGCCGCCTTATTCTGCCTGGAGCCGGCGATGACCCCACTCAACAATCCCAAGGGGATAAAAACCAGGATGGAGTAAAGCGTTAATTCAGCAGTCACCGGTGAACGAACAATGATGGCATGAAAAACATCATCGCCGATGGTGTGGCTGTAACCCCATTCACCATGGAGCAGGTTTTTTATCCAGTAATAATATTGGATCGGGTATGGATCATTGAGATGGTTCTCTTTGATCTTAATCTGGCGTATGTTCTCAATTTGCGCCTCAGTCAAACGGGCAGGCAGGTTCTTGGGCATGAATAACTCAACGCGTGTTTCAACCGGTGTGAGCATCATGATGCCGTACATGACCATGGTGGTCACCATCAGGGTGATCACTATCGAAAAAATCCGTTGGATAATGTTTGACAGGAAAGAGGGCATAAGGATCCAATGCGTTGATTTTATGAAAGCACAGTTGACTGATTTAGAAAAAACTCAGTACCTGTTTCTGTCAGATATGAAATTAAGAAAATAGAATCTAAAAGAGAATTATACCTGCTGACACGAAATTCCGAGGCGGGTAAAAGCGGATCTTAGAATAGTGGAGGTCATGGCGAAGTATTCATCCGTCATCTTGTCTTCAAGGTGGTTTCGGCGGTAGATGGCGGTGGAGTGGTTATAGTTCATGCGGTCGAGGATCACCGTATCCACTTTGCCGGCGAGTAGTTCGGGCAGGTCTTCAGAGCCGGGCAGCATGGGGGCGATCATGGCATAGGTGTGGATGCCTGCCTGGTGAAGTTTCTCAAGCGCGTCAATGCGCGCCTGGATCGGCGGCGCATATGGCTCAAAGAGTTTGCGTATGCCGTCATCCGCGGTGGTAATGCTCAGGCCGACCTGCCAGTCTTTGCCCAATTTCAGGATATCGATATCGCGCACGACCAGGGGTGAGCGCGTCTGGACTGTGACCGGCCAGCCGTGCTGTGCCAGCAGTTCGAGACACTGACGTGTGAGCTGGTATTTGCCTTCCAACGGCTGGTAGGGGTCACAAACGCCGCTGATCCAAACCATGGCGGGGTTCTTTTTGAGTATCTCCTTGCGCAACAGCTCCGCGGCGTTGACTTTGACATCCACGAAATCGCCCCATGGCTCAAGGTGACCGGTGAAGCGTTTCATGAAACTTGCGTAGCAGTATGAACACTTGTGCGCGCATCCGGTGTAAGGGTTGATCACCCAGGGATAGATCTTGGATGGTGAGAGGATGGATTTGGCTGTGACCTCTTTGATGAGCATGAGGATATTGTAATCTGAAATCGAGATTCGAGAATCTTGAACCGTGATTAGTGATTAGGGAAGAGCAGTGAATAGTGATTAGGGAAAACAGTTTTTCTGTCAGTATAATTAGCTTCAAAGAACAAAGGAAAGGAAATTCAAAATTTGACACAACTACTGGTTATTGGCGGCGCATCACTGGACACGTTGGTTCTGAATGATCAAAAGATCACTTCGGCAGGCGGGGGAGGGATCTACACCTGCCTGGCCGCGATCTGCAGCGGTGCGGATGCCACGTTATTTGCGCCGAAGCCTGAACCCATGCCGGTTGAGTTTGTTGAAGCGGCTTCGCGGCTCAAAGCGTGGACCGGACCTGTCATCCCGGCTGGGCGCATGCCGCGCTTCGAGATCGAACATAGGGGCGACAAGGCCAATTATCGTAAAGCGTTCAATGATGCAGAGGCGGAACTCACTGCTGCCCAACTGCCGGCGGATCTGAGCCGCTACGACTTCGTCCACGTCACCCCATTGGGCGATTCACAACGCCAGCAAGAATTTCTGCGTGCCTGCCGAGAACGCGGCGCAAGGCGGCTCTCCGCGGGAACCTATTTATGCACCCTACGCGAACAACCTGAAGTTGTGCGTCAGAACATGGCATTGGCAGATGTGTTTTTCATGAATGAAGAAGAAGCCTGCCTGCTGTTTGGAGCACTGGATAAGGTTAACTCGACCGCTGGAAAACTAGTGTTTGTCACACTTGGCGCCAAGGGTGCGCTTGTAGTGCAGGGCAACAAGCAAACCCTGGTTGACGCGGTGCATGCTGACGTGGTCGACCCCACCGGCGCAGGAGACAGTTTCTGCGGTGCGGTGCTGGCCGGTTTGATGGATTCCCTTACCCCCATAATGGCGGCAAAAAAGGCATCCGCCCTGGCAGCGGAAGCGATTGGCGCCATAGGCATAGAGGGGCTGTTGTTCAAATGATTTGGACAAATACATGAAGATATAAAAAATGGTGTAAGTTCACCAGTCAAATTTGGCTCTGCTGCTCACATAAAACAAGTTGATATAATACCTCGCTGTAATAAAAAAACTTCCAATTCATATGAACTGGAAGTTTTATAATTGAAAAAAAATATTCTAGAATCCGTACGTTCTACTATATGTACAACCATAAGTTGGAACAGTGAACGTGACATCAAGATAGTCAGGTGTGGCCGAGAAGGCTGTTGTTAACGTAAAATCCCCAGCAGAGTTATCTGTACTCGTCGAAGTGGTTCCAGTAATGGATATGCCAGCAGGGAGTGATGCAGCGTTGACCGACAAATCAATACGCGTACCAGATGGAAGACCTGAAACGATACCCGTAAAGGTCCAGGTACCAGAGTCGAGATCGATTGTCCCCCAAACCAAATCGGCACAATTAACCGATGCCGGGGCTTTTGCCGCTTCAACATAACCTGCAGGTCTGATCCAGTAACCAAAGAGGGCGTAAGTGCCGGCGGCCGGAGCCTGGGCGCAAGACATGAACTCGCCTTCCTTGTTGGGTACCCAGTCGTTGGTGGTGGTCAGTTTGATCCACTCGCCGTTTTTATACTGCATGATCTGACCGACCCAGCCGAACTGTCCACCGCGCATGGGATGGCAGATCTTTCCGGCTTCGGTGACCTTGACACCATTTGCCAGCCACTGAAGCCAGGTTGGAGCCGAGCCAACCAGGCCTGAGACATCCACCGCTGAGCCAGAGGTCCAGGCACCTGCCGCGATCAAAGGCTTGGGGGTTGCTGTACTTTCTGGATCAGTTTTGGCCAGTGCATATTGCGGAGCGCTCGCCAAAATAATGCCGAAAACAAAAACGATTGCCAGAACAACTCTTACGATTTTTTTCATATTTCCTCCGTTTGATGTCGATGGATTACTATATCAATTTGCGAACAAAAATCCAATAAAAAACGCATATATTATTAAAAATCATTAATGTGGATTCAAATTGCAAGAGGTCACATGAAACGAATCGCACAACACCGTAAGGCAATAAACAACATAAAGTCAAAATTCGCAACAATCGAGGGACACGAATCATTGTAACAATAATATCGATCATGATTAATAAAATTGCTTGGCTGAAAGAACAATAAAAAATTTACAAGAGAAGGAGAAATCAGGCAAATAATGCAGTTAACGCTTCTTTGTAAATGGACTTTGCCAATTGATAGTTTTGGAGGTTCATGCGGGCGAAACTTTCCATCATGATGCCGCTGTTGATCTCGAGCACCTTGAACTCCCCCCCGGTGCGGATGATATCCACGGAGGCAAAACGCACGCTGACCGCCTCGGCGGCTCGCAGTGCCAGGTCACTTAACTGCGCCACAAGCGAAGGATCGGCGACGATCTCGGGCTGGGCACCCTGCCCGAGGTTGTGCTTCCAATTGAGGGGAATTTTTTCGCCGGATTTCGGGATCTTGTTGAGCAGGTCTTCACTGAACTCACCTGTTGGGACGGTTTCGAGCAGCGACGGTTTCTGCTGCAGCAGGAGCTGCTTAAAAGATGATCTGCCATCCCCAATGAGGGATTGGATGGTTTTGGAGAAGACCAGTTTGACCTGGTCATTCAATAAAATGACGCGGTATTCCTGTTCAATGGGTAGGAAAGGGCTGAGCGCCAGGGAGCGGCTGTGGGCGAAGATCGAGTTGACGGCAAGTTCCAGTTCGACTGCGGAGGATACCTGGAAGACATCAATACCGCCTGTCCCCTCATTGGGTTTGCATACCAGTTTGCCGTATTTCTTGAGCAGATCTAGCATGCGCGGCCAGTTGCCTTCGAGCCCAATGTAATGCAGGTCATCCGGCGAAATGAAGAAGTAATGCTCCACGGCTGGAATGCCTTTTGAACGCAAGATCTCACTGGAAGCACATTTGTCCGTGCAGATAAGCTGGGCGGTGGCGGAGTTGTTCTCAAACTGGTAGCCAAAAATGTGGGCGGTTTTTCCGTTTTTGGTCAGGCGGAAGATCCAGTCGTAAGAAAATCTTTCGCAGAGGATTTTCTCTTCATTGCAAATCTCTTCGATGATATTGACCATCACTCTTTGAGAATTCTTCATCGTCCGACCTCAACCAGCCAGGGATAGTGTGTGTACTATTGCCAGTTCCTAGTATAACCCCCAAGATAAAAATCAACATCCTTCATCCTCAGATTTATGCAACCCAATGAGAAGTCGAGCGTATATTGATTAACTTGTTTCGATCAAAAATGAAGTACGAGAGAATTTACATGAGTCTTTTAAGCCGCAGCCAGTTACAGGAATTTGTAAAACAACAGACCCATTCACTCACCAACCTGTGGTTTGAGTGTTCTGATGAGGTGCCCTTTTTGCCTGCAAGTATTTCGATGGCTGAAAAACTTGAAAACGAACGCAGGTTGAGCGAGCTGTTGGATTGGGTGAGCAGGCAGTTGGAAAGCTCAACCCAGCGTGGTTTTGACCAGGTAACTTTCGCAGCGGAAGCAACCAAACGCGTTAAACAAGCCGGGCTGTCCATC
>DAIEPS010000065.1 GCA_027348305.1 Anaerolineaceae bacterium
ACTATGATTACCCCATATCCTGTCTGCCGGCCAACGCCCGCAGCAGGGTATTTTGATCCGCGTATTCAAGGTCGCCGCCCATGGGCAGGCCGCGGGCCAGGCGGGTAATGCGCACGCCCATCGGCATGAGCTGCTGTCTCAGGTAAAGCGCTGTGGCGTCGCCTTCCATGCTAGGGTTGGTCGCCAGGATGATCTCCTTGGCCTCGCCGCTGCGCACACGCTCGAGCAGAGGCTTGATCTTCAGGTCATCAGGTCCAATACCCTCGATGGGAGACAGCGCACCTTGCAGTACGTGGTAGCGGCCGTGAAAGCCGCCTGTGCGTTCGATCGCCAGCACATCCAGCGGATCTTCGACCACGCAGATGGTGCCGTCCGCGCGTTTTTCGTCTTCACAGATCTCGCAGTGTTCCTGGGTGGAGAGGGTAATGTGATAACAGATGGTGCACTGCCCGGTAGCCGTTTTCAAGCCTGTCAGCGCGTTGACCAATTGGCTTGACAGGTCTTCAGGCGCCTTTAAGATATGGAACGCCAGCCGAGACGCGGATTTCGGTCCGATGCCGGGCAGGCGTTCGAGTGCATTGATCAGGTTCTGAATGGGCTGCGGCAGAATGGACATAGGTCAGTCTAGAAACCCATGCCTGAAAGTCCACCGGCCAGCGGGCCCATTTTGGTTTCGGCCATCTTGCGTGAATCATCCAGCGCCAGGTTGACGGCACTCAACACCAGGTCCTGCAGCATTTCGGCGTCCGCGTCTTTGATCAATTCGGGGTCAATGATCACTTCTTTGCAGTGCTGGTCGCCGGTCATGGTCACTTTCACGGCGCCACCGCCTGCTGAAGAGGTAACCGTTTCAACGGCCAATTGTTCCTGCGCAATGGCCATTTGTTCCTGCATTTTCTTGATCTGGGCCATCATTCCGCCGCCCATACCACCGCCGCCTCCGGCGGGTCGATTGAATCCTTTTGCCATGGTTATTCTCCTAAAAATAAGATGCTATTGGCGGATCTTGCCGCCCAAATTTAAGGCTGTTCCAACGATGCCGTCTGAATCGACATCAAGATCAACGGAAGAAGACAACTTGCCGCTCACCACGATACACGAGATGGGCAGGTCCACTTTTAACAAATGATTGATCACCTTGCGTGTGACATCCAGGTTTTCGGCGCTTTCCATTTTTGATCTTAATACTTCGCTGGCAAAGCCGATCACCAGCACGCCGTCTTTGATCTGGAGGGTTTTATGTGAGTTCAACAGCGCCTCAGTTTGTGAGCGCAGGCTTTTCACTTCGGCGCGGATGGTGTTCCAGTTGGCCTGGATATCCTGGGCGGTGATCTCACCACCGTTATGCGCCGTGGTGACTACGGGTTGGGCAGCCGCACGCACCGGCTGGGCTTGTTCCTTTACGGGTTCTTTTTGAACAGACTGTTCCGCGATCTTTGGGGCTGCGTATTCAACGGCCTTTGGTTCAGAAGCAGCAGGTTCAATTTGTCTGACTTGTTTTACGGTAACCGGTGTTGGAGCAGCGGCTTGAGACCCTTCGACGGCGCGCGCAAAGGCCATTTCAAGCGCCATACCCGGCTGCCACGAGGTGCGGATGTCATTGATCGCTTCGTTGAAGAGGCGTATCCATTCCATCAATACAGCCGTCTCAACAGACTGGCTGTGCTTTTGCATCAAGTCTTTGCTCTCTTTGGTGGCATCCACCTGTTTATCATTGCCCATGCGGATGAGCAGCAGGTTGCGCAAGTATTCCACCACCTGGCGGGCATATTGGCGTGGGTCGCTTCCGCCATCCAGCGCGCGGTGGATCACTTCCAGTCCGCGGGCGGCGTCTGATTGTTGAATGGCGTTCACCAGGTCGATGACCAGTTGGTTAGTGGCAGTGCCGAGAACGAGCTGAGCCAGCTCAAGGGTGATGCGTTCGCCGGTGGAAGCCAGTTGGTCGAGCAGGGAGATGCCGTCGCGCATGGCGCCGGTGGATTGGCGCGCGATCAGGATCAGGGCTTCTTCGTCCGCGTCAATTTTCTCTTCGGCGCACAATCCTTTGAGGGTTGAAACGATATCCATCACCGGGATGCGTCGGAATTCATGCCGCTGGCAGCGTGAAAGCACGGTGGCCGGGATCTTGTGAACTTCGGTGGTGGCCAAAATGAAAATGGCGTGCGCAGGGGGTTCTTCAAGCGTTTTTAGGATGGCATTAAACGCGGCGGTTGAAAGCATGTGGACTTCGTCAATAATATAGACCTTGTATTTGCCGTCCGAGGGAGAGAAGTTGATCTTGTCGCGCAGGTCGCGGATATCTTCCACGCTGGTGTTGGAGGCTGCATCGATCTCGATCAGGTCCAGGTAGCGGCCTTCGTTGACAGCAATGCAGTTCTTGCATTCGTCGCAGGGGCGGTTGGCCAGGTCAGGAGAAAGGCAGTTAACAGCCTTGGCGAGCAGGCGGGCGGTGGTGGTTTTGCCTGTTCCACGCGGGCCGGAGAGCAAATAGGCGTGCCCAACCTTATCTGCCTGGATGGCATTGCGCAGGGTTTTGGTGACATGATCCTGGGCGATCACCTGATCCCATTTTCTTGGGCGCCATTTTCGATAAAGAGCCTGGGTCATTGTGTAACATCCTCAAAAGCTGAGTTTTCGTGCTGTTGCCGATCTCACCCCATTTTAACCGATACTGAGCGGGATGATGAAATTCTTAATTCAGGGGATAAGGTAGCGGGAGCGTTCCTGGCCATCGCTGTCAAACAAAATGGCTTTTCCGCCGGATTTCCATACCGCTTCAGGTGCATTCCAGAAGAGCTCCACGGCGGTGTTGACACCGGCGATCGAATAGACATCCACTGCGCCGCCGGGGTAGATGGTCAGGGCCGGGAAGATGAATTTGTTTTTTGAGCCGTTGCTCAGGCTCCAATCAGTCATGTCAACGGGTTGTTCGCCAACATTCTTGAGACTGATCTTTTCATAGTTGACTTCGCCGGGCATATAGACGGATTGGATCTCAATGGTTTTTTGAGTAAGCGGCGGCAGCTTGGTGCTGCCCGTGGTGATGGCAACCGCATTCCCATCCACGGCAGCCAGGGGGGAGGGGTGGAGTGCGTTCCAGATGAGAATAACGGCCAGCATGGTGATGGCTGATACCGCAATGTTGATCAAGAGATAAGGGAAGATCTTCTTCATTGTCACCCGATTCGCTTAAATGATAGCATAATATGAGTAGAAAATGTTTTGGATGGATGACCTATGAAAAAATTGATCATTGATGGGCACAACCTGGTGCCGAACATCCCGGGGCTGCACCTAAAGGATGAAGATGATGAGGCGCGACTGATCGAAGTGGTGCAGGAGTACTGCCGGCTGGCACGGCGCCAGGCCGAGTTGTTCTTTGACGGCGCCCCCCAACCGGGCGCGAACCGGCGCAAGAGCGGACTGGTGCACGTCCACTATATCAAACTGGGCTATTCCGCTGATGACGCCATCATCCAATATGTGCGCAATCTGGGCAGCGATAAAGACAATTGGACGGTGGTCAGCTCGGATCACCGCATCCAGAACGCGGCGCTGGCGGTGGGCTGCAAGGTGATGGGTTCGGATGCTTTTTCACGCCTTATGAACACCACATTCAGCAGCGAGACCGCTGTGCAGCAAAGGCGCGACAAGCCGCCTTCATCAGGTGAAGTGGATGAGTGGCTGGAACTTTTTGGTCGTGGTAAAAACTCTTAGATTATTTTAATGAAATTCCGATAAATAAGGTGTATATTATCCATAAGACACGATTAAAGGTTGAACATAGAGTGTCTTCCATCTGAATAAGATGGAGTTCCCTCCCTAGAGAGAAGGCAGACATGTCCCCCCCATGCCTGCCTTTTCATTTAATCAACAGTGAAAAGATTGTCTTCTTAGAGCAGGGCCAGTTGTTCCTTTTGTGTAGACTCCACCACGATGCAGTCTCCCCCTTTGGATTTGGCAATATATAATGCTTCATCCGCTTGAGTTATGGTCTCTTCCAATGTCCTTGAAGCAATCCCAAAGCAGGCGATCCCGATGCTTAATGTGCAGCTTATTTTCTTTTTCTGGTAATGTATTTTTTGATTGTGGATCACTTTTTTTAGCCGTTCAGCAGCCTCAAGAGCGCCGACCTCGGCAGTATCTTGCAGCATGATCAAGAATTCATCTCCGCCCCAGCGGCAGTGCATATCTTCGGTACGCAAACTCTTGCGCATCATATCCGAAATTTGGATCAACGCAGCGTCTCCGGCTGAATGGCCGTAATGATCGTTGATATATTTGAATTTATCGACATCCATTAAGATGATCGAAAAAACGCCGTTCTTTCTCTCGGCGCGTTTAGCTTCCTGATTGAGACGTTCCTGGGCTGCGCGGCGGTTTAAGGTTTGGGTCAGAAAATCAATGCGCGCCGTCTGGGTAAGTTCAACAGATAGACGTTGGGTGACCATGAATACGGAACCCATCGTCCACAGGATCATAAATATCACCGACAGAATGAAATTGGCTGTCTGCAGCCAGGTATCAGCGAAAATTCCATAACTTGTGTTAACCCCAAAAAGTGCGACACCACGAAAGATTTGAAACAACCCCATCACAATAAAGCCCGAACTGGCAAAACGGTGAGAAAACCTCAGCGATTTCGGAGCCTGAATAAGTAAGGTTAATCCGATCAGCAGCATGGTGAAAGCGCCGAACACAGATGTCACCAGCGAACGGTAAAGCAAACTTTTTTGAACAAATGAAAAATAGAGAAATGCAGGCAGCAAAAGCAAGACCGCCCAAAAAATAAGCGGCATCTTTTGCTGAAAATTTAAAAATTTTATGATCCCGTAATAAATAAAAAAAGTACTGAGCGCAGATAGGAGATTGGCGAGGACAATCGAATAAAGATCAGGTATCAGACCCCGTCCCATTAACAACCCAAATCCGAGCGCGCAGAGTAAATTGCCTATACCCCAAAAAATGGTCGCCCGGTATTGTTTGACCAGCAAGAAAAGCAGCAGCATGATCACGGCTGCATTTAAGCTTACTAAACTGACTGAAAACGCCAAGGTACGAAGATCAAGAGGCATAAACCCAACCTTTAATTCAGTTATTTACAGTATAGACCATTTTGCAAGGAGAGTTCCATTAATATTTAAAGAACAATGAATTAATTCTATCTATACAAATGGGTATTGAATTTGGGATTGGCCCATGAATTCAAACTATAATTAATAAAAACTCTTTTCAACTTACAAATGAGAATAAGTGACTATTGGAATAATCCAGGTGTAGTTTTGAAAGGATCTGCCATGGCAAAATTTTATGATTCGATCAGTGATCAGATCAAGGATTTTATTGAACATCAGCACATCTTTTTTGTCAGCAGCGCCCCGCTCAGTAGCAGCGGACATGTGAACCTGTCGCCAAAAGGCCTGGACAGCTTTCGCGTGCTCTCTCCGAACCGCGTCGCCTACATGGATATCATCAGCAGCGGAAACGAGACCTCAGCGCACACATTTGAAAACGGACGCATAACCATCATGTTCTGCGCCTTCGAGGGTTCACCGAACATCCTGAGGCTGTTCGGAACCGGGCGCACCGTGCTTTCTAGCGACCCCGAGTGGGAGAACCTTGCGAAACACTTCAAACTGATTTCAAGCACCAGGCAGATCATCGTGGCCGAGATCAGCAAGGTGCAAACCTCATGCGGATACGGCGTTCCGCTATATGAATACAAAGGCGAACGCGACCATCATTTTAAGTGGGCAGAAAAGATCGGCCCTGATGGCCTGATGGCTTATCGCAACGAGAATAACCTGACCAGCATTGACGGTCTGCCCACACCGCTTGGTAACAGTTTGAAATAAAGACTATGTTGGGGCGACCGGCTGGTCGCCCTCTAACCTGCCTGGAAGATTTCCCGAAGTCTGGTTTTTAGACTTCGGAAAAGTGCCCTAAACACGATTATTGCAAGTTTCGGGAATCCAAAAACAGATTCCCGAAACTATTCTTAAAACAAAAAACCCCCGGTGAATAAGAGACCCCCGCAGACTTCAAGTCCGCGGGGGTCTGATCTGCCTGGCGGAGAGAGCCTGCACCCCGCAGGGGCGTGAGGACTCGAACCCAGATAAACCATGATGTAGATATATAAAAACTCCTCCAAAATGGAGGAGTCTGAGGCGGAGAGAGTGGGATTCGAACCCACGATACCTTGCGGTATACCCGCTTTCCAAGCGGGCGCGTTAGGCCAACTGCGCTACCTCTCCAAGGCCTTTATTGTGTAGCGCGCCAATTATACCATTTACCTGAAAAAACTCCATCTTTTTCTCTTATTTTTCGTATTAACTTGTAGATGAAAAAGATCTTGACTTCACCATTTTTTCATTTAATTCTATAATTCTAGTGTCAGTTCAACAGGAGGTAATAAGATGGATGAATCTAAACGTGGGACGATGGCTGCCGGTATTATTCTGGTAGCACTTGGAGCTGTCTTTTTCGCGCTCAACTTGATCCCCGGAATCGTGGCCGCCAAGACCTGGCCGCTCGTGCTGGTGGTGCTCGGCATCGGTTTCTGTCTGCCGGCTGTCATCTGGCCAAACCAAAAACAATCACTGGCGGGGCTTTTCATCCCTGGCTGTATCTTGTTCGTGTTGGGCGCGATCTTCCTCTTCAACACCCTCACCGGCATCTGGAGTGTCTGGGCGATCGCCTGGATGCTCATCCCCGGCAGCGTTGGATTGGGGCTGGTCATGGGCGCCTGGATCGGCAAGTGGGATAGATCCGTGACCCAGGTTGGCACATGGATGCTCGTTTTGAGCCTGGCATTGTTTGCACTGTTCGCATCCATGTTTGGCAATATTGTTGTAAAATCAATCGGCGCAGGGCTTTTGGTCGTCACCGGCCTTGTGCTGCTCATCCGTTCATTGTTCAGAAAGCAGGCTGCTTAACTTTATGTCTTCAATCGTTACTGACCTCGAACTCCCCATTGTGAAAGTGGATGATGCCCACTGGCAGAAAGTACACGCCGAAAATGTCGAAGCGTTGGAATACTCAATCCACCGGCAGGATGGTTTTATTCTCTCCACCATGGGCTTTGAATTCCCCATTCCTGACGGCATGGATTTCCTGGGCCCCAACATCATCCAGATCGTGATCGGCAAGGAAGAACTTTATGCCATGGCCTACGAGAAAGGTATTCATCAGTATACGGTGGATAAGGACCATCTTGTTGCCATGTACGGCTCACGTCCATTCGAGGGGTTTCGACCAGGAACGAAATTGATCGTGGCTATCGGGCATCTTTCACCGCCGACCACCGAACTTCCGCAGCCAAAATTTACGGTTCTATGGGCAGGTGTGGTTAATATTCAATAATCTCCTGCCCATCTGACTATTGTCAACTGGAAAATTCACCATTATAATTGGGCTCGTTGGGCGGTTAGCTCAGTTGGTTAGAGCGTTGCGTTGACATCGCAAAGGTCGTAGGTTCGAGTCCTATATCGCCCACTTTTCTTAACCCGGATAACAGTCCGGGTTTTTTTATCGCAAAGGTCGTACCCCCTCAGGGGGGGTACCCTCGCGAAGACAGCTCGGGCAGGATTCGAGTCCTATATCGCCCACTTTTCTTAACCCGGATAACAGTCCGGGTTTTTTTATCGCAAAGGTCGTACCCCCTGAAGGGTGTCATGACCCCCGCAAAAACGGCGAGGGCAAGGGTTCGAGTCCTATATTGCCCACTTTTTTTCAATTCAGAATAAGGCTGGAATTTTTCTAAGTAATAAATCAAAATCTTTACTTGTAATATCTTGAAACCAAAGTTATAATCTTTCAAAGATAAACACGGCAATGACCGGGACGAGTATCTGGTCCGTCACAGAAAGTAGAGATCACCGGCTGAAAATCTCTACACACCACCAGAGAAAACCACCCGCGAGCTTTTTCCTGAACGGCGCGCAAGCTGCGTCCCACTACGGAAAACGGATGACCCCGATATCGGTTATACGAGATCACGGCGCGCAAGAAGCCGCGAATCTGGGTGGAACCGCGAGAGTCTATTCTCCCGCCCCAGTGCAGGGGCGGGTTTTTGTTTTAATCCTCCCCCAACTCAACCCACTGCCGGCTTGACCGGCGTTTCGAACGGAGGAAGAAATGGCTGAAACGAAACAGGAAAAGTATGAAGGAAGTCTGCTCTACAAGCGGCGTCATTCCGCCGCCCATATCATGGCACAGGCAGTGCTTGAGAAATTCCCGACTGCCAAGATTGCCATCGGCCCCGCCATCGAAGATGGCTACTATTACGATTTTGACCTGCCCCGTCCATTGACCCCTGAAGACCTCGAAGGCATTGAGAAACGCATGCGCGAGATCATCAAGTCTGGCGTGACTTTTGAACGCAGAGAGCTCAGCGCGGAGGATGCCAAAAAGATCTTCCACGACCAACCCTACAAGATCGAACTGATCGAAGGTCTTGAAAAGGGCATCCTGGATGATAACGGCAATCCTACTGATGAAAAACCTGTCATTTCAACCTACACCCAGGGTATTTTCACCGACCTCTGCCGCGGTCCTCACGTGGAGAATTCCAAAGACATCAACCCCGACGCGATCAAACTGATGTCTGTGGCGGGCGCCTATTGGCGCGGGGACGAAAAACGCCCCATGCTGCAGCGCATCTACGGCACGGTCTGGAATACCCCCAAGGAATTGGAAGATTACCTCTGGCGACTTGAAGAAGCCAGAAAACGCGATCACCGCAAGCTGGGCAAGGAACTCGGGCTCTTCTACTTCTCGGATGATGTCGGCCCCGGACTGCCGCTCTTCACCCCCAAGGGTGAGATGCTGCGCTACCTGATGGAAAAATACGTACGCGACCTTCAGACAAAATACGGCTACGAACATGTCTGGACGGGCCACCTGGTCAAGGAAGACCTCTACAAGAAGTCTGGCCACTACGACAATTACAAAGATTCCATGTTCCCGCCCATGGTGGATGAGAACATCACCTTCCGCTTGAAACCGATGAACTGCCCCAGCCACATGTCGCTGTTCAAAG
>DAIEPS010000066.1 GCA_027348305.1 Anaerolineaceae bacterium
CGGTTTTTTCAAGCCTGGTGTAATCGCGCTTGCGCAGCTCATCAAGTTCGAGCGTTTCAAGGAATTCAGGGTATTGCTTAATAAACTGATCGTATCGTGTAGAGTCCATGGTTTTTATTAAACCATAAAACCGGCCAACAGGAACATTCATATTGCATAAATATTCTTTTGAATTTGTTTTGGGTTTCCACAATCATCAACATTGCCTGCATAAATTCTGCACATTTGAAGTGTATCGTTTGATTATTCAAAAAACTCGAAGGAG
Organism: Anaerolineaceae bacterium; assembly: GCA_027348305.1. GTDB lineage: Bacteria > Chloroflexota > Anaerolineae > Anaerolineales > Anaerolineaceae > UBA6107. The sequence goes on from DAIEPS010000066.1 coordinate 266, forward strand.
TGGAACATGCAACAAAATTTGCATCATAAGCTGACCGTATTTATTTGTCTATTTCTCATACTGATCCTGGCAACGGGGTGTTCAAATTCCAATTCTTCAGCTTCTGCAATCGACACAGGCGTTGTGACAGAAGCTTCTGTAACGAACTCAATTGAATCCTCCGGCTCTGTGGCTGCCAAACAGTTGGTGACACTTTCATGGGCAACCAGCGGAACAGTGAAGCAGGTTTCCGCGGTGAACAATGCTGACGTTACCAGCGGTTCAGAGTTGATGAGCCTCGATTCAAAGACTGCTCCATCAGAAGTAAGTCAGGCTATCGTCACCCTGATCACCGCCAAACAGAACCTGGCCAATATTCAACAATCCACGACCGACCTGGCCGAAGCCCAGGTGGCGCTGACCAAAGCACAATCAGCCTATGATGAGGCGCTAATAGCGTATAACGGTTTAACCCAACCTGTTGGTTCACCTGAATACATCGCCATCCTCCGGGCAGCTTATTTGAATGCTCAATCACAAACGGCAAGAGCTCTCTTTAATTACAACCGCTTCGCCGATTACATCGAAACCAGCACACAAAGAGCCAATGCCACTTCAGCACTTGCCCAGGCCAGGATTAACGAAAATGATGCACTGATCAGACTGAATCACTTCAGCAATCCCCCTGATGCCATTGAATCGGCCTTGATCACCTCTAACTATAACCTCGCCAAATCCCAACTGGATGAGGCACAGAAAACTTATGATGCCGTCAGCGGCGGCAACGCGGATGCCATCAATAAAGCTCAGGCAGCAGTCAATGCGGCCCAGACAACCGTCAATAAATTAAGCATTATCGCCCCCATGGACGGGCAAATTGCCATGGTGTATGCCCAACCTGGCGACATGGTTACTGCTGGCACCACCGCGGTTGTTCTCTATGACCGCTCCAAGTTGTTTGTGGATGTATTGGTAACTGAAGACGCAATTTCGCAAGTCAAGGTCGGAAATCCAGTCGCAGTCGTTTTTAAAGGCCTGAATATTAATACCACCGGCAAGGTCGTCTTGATCGACCCCATTGGTGCAAATTCTTCTGGTGTTGTGAACTACACCGTGCGTGTTGAGTTGGATAAATCAGACCCGAAGATCCTCATCGGCGCCACCGCCACAGTAACCATTACCACCAGTGATCCTCAAAACAAGCTCTTCGTGCCTGTCAGTGCAGTTTTGAATGACGCCCAGGGTGAATATGTCATGAGAGTTAAATCTGACGGAACCACAGAACGGATCAAGGTTGTCTCTGGAGACATCACCAATTCAACAGTTGTCGTGACAGGAGCGTTATCCAAAGGGGATCGGGTTGAAGTTTACACAAGTACATCGACTTCAAGCACAACGAATCAGAGGCAAGGAGGGCTTTTTGGAGGGATCGGCAGAGTCTTGAGATAGGCAACTCACAGCATCAATTAAAAGGATTTCACCAACTTTATCAAAGTTGCCAAGAAATAATAAATTTGAATTTTTTATGACAAGGAGATTAACATGTTTCAAAACAACAAATCAAAATTAACCATGATCGTCCCCATCATCTTGATCGTGATGTTGATGACAGGCTGCGCCAGCAAGACAACCGCGTCTGCATCAGCCGGCACCGGGGTTGTGACCGAATCAACCATGACCGATACCGTTGAATCATCAGGGTCTGTAAGCGCCAAACAACTTGCAGTGATCTCATGGGGCACCAGCGGCACCGTTCAGGAAGTCAACGTTGCCACCAATGACAAGGTAAAAGATGGCGATACCCTGATGAAATTGAACTCCACTACTGCTCCCGCGGATGTGATCCAGGCTATTTCCACCCTGATCACCGCGCAGCAAAACCTGACCAACGCCAAGGAATCCAATACCTCCCTGGCCGAAGCAGAAGTCGCTCTGAACACGGCCAAAGATGCCTACTATAAGGCACTCGGTCAATCCTACACACTTGGTAAAACAGTTGGTTCTGCTGATTACAACGCCATCCTGCGCGTCAATGTGATCAACGCCCAAAACGCCTACGATAAGGCCAAAGACAATTACGCCGGTTACTCAGAAACTTCGGATTCTGATACCCGCAAGGCTGAAGCGCGGGCCACCCTGGCACAGGCAACCCTTGATCTGAAAGCAGCTACCTCAATTTACAACTACTATACCAGTACCCCCAACGCCATGGATTCAGCGACCATCACCGGCAACCTCAACCTGGCCAAAGCCCAGATGGATGATGCGCAGCGCGCCTATGATCTGATTAAAAACGGTGACAATTCTGATGCCATCACCAGTGCCCAGGCAGCCGTGGATGCCGCACAGGCAACCGTGAACAAATTGAGCATTATTGCACCCTTCGATGGTGAAATTGCAGTGGTTTACTCCCAGGTAGGCGATGTTGTCTCTACAGGTACTGAAGCGCTGGCACTGGTGGATCGCTCCAAGTTGTATGTGGATGTTCAGGTGGATGAAACCTCGATCGCCAAAGTAACAGTTGGAGACTCTGCGGATATTACCTTTGATTCATTGAACGGAATTAAAGCCACCGGCAAAGTGACCATGATCGATCCCATTGGAACCTCCACATCTGGTGTGGTCAACTATACCGTCCGCATCGAACTGGATAAATCTGATCCAGCGATCTTAATTGGTGCCACAGCCACAGTAGTGATCAACATTGGTGCTCCACAAAGTGTTCTCTTCGTGCCCGTCAGTGCAGTCATGAGCGATGCCCAGGGTGAATACGTTACCCGCATTAAATCAGATGGTTCTTCTGAACGTGTTACAGTCGTCAGCGGCCAGATCGTGGACCAAACTGTGATCGTTACCGGTGATTTGAAAAAAGGTGACACTGTTCAACTTTATACAAGCACTACATCCTCCTCCACAACAGGCAATTCCACCCGTAATTTCGGTGGCGGCGGACAGCCCCCGGCTGGCGGATAGTTTGAAGAATCGAATTGCTAGAGAGGCATTCTTATGATCGAAGCTAGAGAAATTACGAAGATTTATAAACTCGGAGACGATGAGGTGCACGCACTGGATGGTGTATCCCTCAAGATCAATGACGGAGAAATGGTCGCCATCATGGGGCCCTCCGGTTCAGGCAAAAGCACACTCATGGCCATCCTGGGATGTCTCGACACCCCCACCAGCGGAGAATACCTTGTTGATGATCAACCCGCAGCCGGCTTGAAAGAAAATCAGTTGGCCAGCCTGCGCGCGCACAAGATCGGGTTTGTTTTTCAACAGTTCAACCTGCTGCCGCGTACCAGTGCGCTTGAAAATGTGATGCTTCCGCTAACTTACGATGGCACGAAGATCAAGGACCGCATCGCCCGTGCAGAGGAGGCGTTGGAAACGGTCGGGCTCAAAGACCGCATGAAACATCATCCCAACCAACTCTCCGGCGGCCAGCAGCAGCGTGTGGCTATCGCCCGCGCCCTGGTGAATGACCCTGCTCTTCTGCTGGCAGATGAACCCACCGGCAACCTGGATAGCAAGACCGGTGCCGAGATCATGGCTTTGTTTCAAGAGCTGCACACCACCAAACATCAAACGGTGGTCTATGTTACCCATGATTCCTTTGTGGCACGTCACACAGAAAGGATCATCCACCTGATGGATGGAAAAGTTGTCCGTGACGAAATTAACAAGAACCCGATCAAAGCCGGAACGCCGCGGCCCGATGATCTGTTGGCCAATGGAAATGGCAAAAACGGCGCGGAGGTGCATCAATGAGTATTTTAAATAATATCCGTATTGCGTTGCGTGCCTTAAAAGCCAATAAACTGCGCTCTTCATTAACTGTCCTTGGCATCGTGATCGGTGTTGCAGCAGTGGTTGCCCTGCTTTCAATCGGCAAAGGTGCCACCTCAGGCATCACCAGCCAGGTGCAGGGTATGGGAACCAACCTTGTGGTAATTTCATCTTCCCGGTTCTTTCGGCCAGGTGCAGAAGCCACTTCGGTAAGCCTGTTGTATTCTGACTATCAAGCGATTGTGAGCGAAGTCAAAAATATAGCCTCAAGCACACCTTACTTCGAATCAAATGAAACCGTGGCTGCCTCCACCAGGTCTTCCAATTACACGATCATCGGAGTAACCCCTTCATATGAGAAGGTAACGCTGCAAACCATTGATCTGGGTCGTTTTATCACTTCAGAAGACGGGCTTACTCTAAAAAGAGTGGCTGTGATCGGCTCGACTGTTTCTTCTGATCTTTTCCAGGGTCTAAACCCCATCGGCCGCACGATAAAGATCAATAATGTCGATTTTGAGATCGTAGGTGTGCTGACCTCCAAGGGAACCAGCGGCTTCATGAGTGGAGATTCTGATGTGCTGATCCCTCTTGAAACCGGATACTCCAAGATTTTTGGAGCACGTGCCAGAAGTAACGGCAAAAACGTCTTGTCTGGGATTTCCATTTCAGCCGCGGATGCCAACTCGGTCAATTCGGTGGTCAGTGAATCTGAAACCGTCCTGCGCTCTCAACATAACCTGGGTCTCAAAGACACGCTGCCTTTCAGCGTCTCAAGCCAGGCACAGATGCTTTCATCCTTGAGCAGCATAACGGCCACCATGACCGCGCTGTTGGGCGCCATCGCCGGCATATCCCTGCTCGTGGGCGGCATCGGCATCATGAATATCACGCTGGTCTCAGTTACTGAACGGACTCGCGAGATCGGCCTGCGCAAAGCCGTGGGTGCTCCCCGCAAAGCCATCCTCTTCCAATTCCTGGTTGAGACCGTCACCCTGTCTCTGATCGGAGGTGTGCTGGGCATTGCCTTTGGCTCGGCCATCGCGGGTGTGGTCTCATTCCTGGGGCTGATCACCGCTGTCATCACCTGGGATGTGCTCATACTCGCTTTTACTTTCTCAGCTTTGATCGGCCTTTTCTTCGGCATCTACCCTGCCTGGCAGGCCTCCAAACTCAGCCCGATCGAAGCTCTGCGTTATGAATAAAAGAATGGAGAAAAATGTTTAAGAATAAACCTGTAACACTCATTATTGCATCCGGATTGTTGGTCGTGCTCGTCGTCCTGACCCTGGTCTTCCAGTTGGCTGGCGGCGCGATCTATGGCGGAAGATTCAACGGAGCCCGGGGTAACTTCCAGCCCGGTCAAATGCCAAGCGGCGGAGCCCTGCCTGATGGCGCCAATCCTCCAACTGGCGGTGGTCAGAACTTTCAGCCGCCGTCTGGAACCGACGGCAATGCCACCGGCACAAGGCCCAGCTTCTCTGGCACGCGCAATAATACCAGCATAAGACTGATGCAGCTCCTGCGCGGAGTTCAGACCGGGGCAGCCATTTTGATCGCCCTTCTCGGCGTCCTCTCTGTCGTTGGCATCCTGTTATCCAAAGGTTGGGGTCGCAAATGGGCAATTGTCACCGGCATTCTTTCACTGGTGGCGCTCATCCCCTCGTTCTTCCAGATGCGCTTTGGATCATCCATCATCGTCACCCTTGTTAAGTTAGCTCTCGCTGTTGCCGTTCTGGTCCTTTGCTTTCTGCCCACATCCAAGCAGGCTACCGCTCAAGCCTGACCGGTTCTCACCAGGGGTTGCCTCCTCCCTAAGATGGCAGCCCCTGGGTCGTTTCTTTTCATTCAATTTTGTGTCATAATCAGGTAAAAATGTCAAAGAAAATACTGATAATCGACGATGAACCAAAGATAGTAGAGATCTGCCAGGATTACCTGAAAGCATCCGGGTTTGATGTGGTCAGCGCATTGGACGGCCCAACCGGGCTCGAGAAAATGCAGCGCGAAAAACCCGACCTGATCATACTTGACCTCATGCTGCCCGGCATCGACGGACTGGATGTCTGCCGCCAGATCCGCAAAGATAGCAAAACCCCCATCATCATGCTCACCGCCCGGGTCGAAGAATCAGATAAGCTGATCGGCCTTGAACTCGGCGCGGATGATTACATCACCAAGCCATTCAGCCCGCGTGAACTTGTCGCCAGGGTGCGTACTGTGCTGCGCCGTGTGCAGGGAGACGCCACCGCCGAAGTGATCCGCGCCGGGGGCATCACCATGGACCGCAACCGCTTCATGGTCACCGTTGAAGATCGCGAGATCACGCTCACCCCCACCGAATTCGAAATTTTGGCCACCCTGGCCAGTCAGCCCGGAAGGATCTTTTCACGCTCCCAACTGCTGATCTCCGTCCGCGGGGTTTCTTTTGAAAGTTATGAACGTGCCATTGATTCACACATGCGCAACCTGCGTAAAAAACTCGATCCCAGTGGCTCAGAACGTGATCTGATCACCACCGTCCACGGCGTCGGGTATAAATTCAGCGGATTATAAAAAATGAGCCGTCCCCTTTCCAGTTCGATAAAGACGATCCAACGCCGCCTGGTGTGGACGTTGGTCAAGGTGTTCCTTATTGTCACGTCGCTCCTGATCGTGGTCTTGATGGGTTCAACGCTTTATGAACTCAGTACAAACACGGGGCGAAATCCATTCTATAGATCTCCAAGCGCCACCATTCTTGAGGCTTATTACCTCGGTCATGGCAATTGGAATGGATTAGACGCTCTGTTTGTTACAGGTCCCAGCGGTGAATCGAGGTTCACTAACATGGAATGGCAGCGCTCCATTCTGCTCGACCAGAATGGCAACGTGGTCATGTATTACGGTCAGGCTTACCCCGGTGTGCCTGTTTCGTCTGTAGCCATGCCCTCGCAAATGAACGAAATGCCGCTTATGGTGCAGGGCAAAATGGTCGGCACCTTAATTCAGGATAACCGCGACCTGCCCCACCCGGTGCGGCTTGCTTTTGATGTGCTTAACCCGATCCTGTGGATCAGCCTGGCCTGCGCCGGCATCACCCTGCTCATCGGCATCCTGCTTATGCGCCGCATCGTTAATCCCCTGGCTGCAGTCATCGCCGGAGCAGAAAGTGTTTCTGACGGTAATTTCAAGACCCGCATCAAAATGAGCAAATCACATGATGATCTCGCCTCATTGATCGAGCATTTTAATCACATGACCGAGACGCTTGAAAAGAACGATAATGAGCGCCGCGGATTACTGGCCGACATAGCCCACGAACTGCGCACCCCACTTTCAGTATTGCGCGGCAGGCTTGAAGGCATCGTGGATGGTGTGTATGCGCCCAACGAAGTCAATATCGCCCAGGCGCTCGAAGAAACCTACCTGCTTGAGCGGCTGGTCGAAGACCTGAGACTGCTCACCCTGGCCGAGACCCGCCAGCTCCATTTTGAGCTCAAAGAGACCGACCTGGTGGAATTACTCAACAAATCGCAAACGCTCTTTGAACCTCAGGCGGCCGCCAAATTCGCGAGTATCGTAGTTGAGACGGAAGAAAAAGAAGCCATCGTGCTGGTGGATCCGCAGCGCTTTGAACAAATAGTCGGCAACCTGATCGGCAACGCCCTGCGCTATGCCCAGAATGGCGGCAAGATCACCCTCAAACTGCAAAAACTGGAATCCGCAACCGTGGTCAAAGTTATCGACAACGGTCCGGGCGTGCCCGAGGCGGAACTGCCCTATATCTTCGACCGCTTCTGGCGCGGAGAGAAATCCCGCGCGCGTGTTTCAGGCGGCGCCGGGCTTGGCCTGGCCATCTCAAAACAACTGGTTGAAGCTCAGGGCGGCCAGATCTCCGCGGCCAACCGCCCCGAAGGCGGCCTCGAAGTCACCGTCACCCTGCCCACCCCGGCCACAAAGTAAGGGCGGTTCACGAACCGCCCCGTTGCACACGTAGGGGCACGGCGCGCCGTGCCCGAGGTTCGTCGTGCCCCAAACCAAATAATCGTAGGGTGGCGTCAACGTCCCATTAAGGGATGGCATCAATTAATCATTATGAATGGGTCGTTGACCCACCAATAATGGATCCTCTGTCATCGCGAGCATTGCAATACTCGGCTTCAATGGTCATAACTTGGGACTGGTCTGAGATTAAATAACCATTTCCTTCGTCAATGCGAAGCGATCCCCAACCGGGTGAAAACACAAAGGCAGACCCCCGCGGTTTTGACGATAAGACTGAATCTCAATCATCAAACCGCGGGGGTCTTGGGTTAAAACGAATATGCAACGGTAGGGGTTCGTTGCAACGAATCCCTACAAAAATCCTTAATTCACATCCTCCGGCCTGACTTCCTTACCGGTTTCGGATGATTGCAACGCCGCAAGTGAGAACTGCAGCACAGCCTTGCCTGTGGGTCCGTCCAAGCGCGGCTGCTGGCCGGTCTTCAACATTTGCACCATATCCCGCGTCGCGGCGATGAAGCTGTCGTGCCACTCCACCCCCTCGACCGGGATGGGCGTAGTCTTTCCGTCTTTAAACAACATCAACTCGGGCAGGTCAACCGTCCTGGCTGTGTAGCGGTTGATGAAAATGATGCCCTTTTCGCCGATGATTTCGATGCGGTCGTCATCTGCGTAATACAGCGAATCCATTTTCATCCTGGGCGTGTACTCGATATCCAGCTCGCCGTAGCTGCGCGCGGCCTTGTACTTGAACATGATCATGGCCGGCGCGTCGATCTGGACGAGGTTTCCGGCTTCCTTGACCGGCGTCCTGTCGATCCATGCGTAGACCTTCTCCACCGGTCCGCCCAGGTAATAGCCCAGCGAGAACAGGTGAAAACCGTGGTCAAACACCAGCGGACCGCCCCCGCACTGCTTCTCATTGAACCGCCACACCCACGCGGAGAGCGGTATCTTCCAGTCGTTGACCGCGTTGCCGGT
>DAIEPS010000067.1 GCA_027348305.1 Anaerolineaceae bacterium
AACCGGCTTGCTGGCAGGCATTCACGCAACGCGGCCAGGGTCAATATCGTTGACCTTGGCTTGATGGATCGTGACGGGCGATTCCTGGGTTGGTCTGGCAGTGCGCGAAGCAGCGTGTATGTAGGCCCCTATGCAGCGACCAGCGGCTACCTGATGACCCCCATCAAACCTGGCGAATGGCACATCCTGGTCGGCGCGTATAAGATCCCCGAAGATGGTCTGGCAGTGCATTACGAGATCACATTCACGCCCATGCAGCCCCGCTGGCTTGTGGGCGACCTGCATATGCATTCCACGGCATCCGACGGACGCCACGACATTTACACGCTGGCAAAAATGGCCAAAAAAGAAGGCCTTGATTTTATCGCTGTTTCCAATCACAACAACTATAGTGAAAACCTGAATCTGCCAGTAGTCCCCGGTCTCACATTCATCCCCGCCGTGGAATGGACCCACTACCGCGGACACATGAACTTTTTTGGGGTTGAAACGCCATTCGAAAATTCATTTGTTGCCAACACTGAGCAAGAAATGCTAGACCTGGTAGCCAGAGCAAAAGAAAAAGGTGCACTGGTATCAGTGAACCACCCGAAAGACAGCCTTTGCCCCTACCTCTGGCAAAGTGAAGATTGCTTCGACCTGGTGGAAGTTTGGAACGGCCCGATGCGGCCCGCAAACATAAGAGGAATTGCCTGGTGGCACAAAATGCTGCAAACAGGTCGAAAGATCCCACTGGTCGGCGGCAGCGACTTTCACCGCAGCGGGCACATCGTCAGGTTCGCACGCCCGGTTAACCATATTTTCACCGACTCGCCATCAGCTTCAGATATTCTCAAAGCCCTTTCACAGGGCCACAACTATGTATCCGCTTCAGTCAAAGGGGTTCAGTTGGCGTTGAGCTGCGGCGAATCCATGATGGGAGACTCCATCCCAAGCATGGAAGGCCAAACGCTAAAGGTTGAAGCCGGACGGCTGCGAGCCGGCATGCAGCTCAAACTGGTCAACGAGGATGGCGTTGCTGCTGAATGGCGCCGTTTTCAAAATGGTAAACTGGAAGCAGAGGTTCCGGTCTCACCTGCCTGGCGTTTCGCCTACCTGCTGGTATCGCGAAACCTCTTCGGCATGGAATACGTGCGCGCAATTTCGAACCCGATCTATTTTGACAAGGAGTAAAACCCCATCGAACCGATCACTCTCATTAAAAAAGAAAAAAGACACCTGCGGCGGCTAAAAGAAATGCGTTCCGCCATCTATACCAAAATCGCTCCCCTCCAGGTGAGCATTCATCCTTCTGCCGAGCCGATCCCCGCCGGCAGCCAATATGACCTGACCTACCGGCCCATCCATGGAAAGCACGTTTGGGGCGGTGTTTACGATTGTGCCTGGTTCCGGATGCGCGGAAGCGTCCCCGGGAGCGCGTCAGGCAAGCACATCGTTGCCCACATGAATGTGGGCGGCGAGGGCGCAGTTTACCAGGGCACCGAACCGCAAAGTGCGATCACGCTAGTGATGAGCTACATTGACCGGCTGCAATCCAGTGTTGGAAAAACCGTCATTGAAGTAGCCCGGCAGGCCGAAGCGAATCAGCCAGTGGAATTTTATCTGGATGCAGGTTACAACGGCTATTACGGCTATCCCTTTGGCTGGGGCATCTTCCAATACGCGGACCTGTGTGCCGTGGACGACGACCTGCTGACTTATTACTATGATTATTTTTGCATCACCTCACTGCTCTCCACCACAATCGGTAAATCTGAACGCGATAAACTGGAAACGCTGCTTGATGAAAGCTACACCGCTCGGAAGGTTTCAGTCGAGAAAGCGCGAAGCATTCTCAAGCCGGTCTTTGAAGGGCAGCCCGATGAATCCGTCGCATTCACGGCGGTAGGCCATTCGCATCTCGACCTCGCCTGGCTGTGGCCCATCCGCGAGACAAAACGCAAAGCCCAGCGTACCTTTGCCAACCAACTGACCAACGCCGCGCGCTATCCCGGCTACGTTTATGGCGCCAGCCAGCCGTGGCAGTTCGAATATATAAAAAACAACGCCCCGCAGCAATTCGCCGCGCTGCAGCAAATGGCCAATCGCGGACAGTTGGAACTGCAAGGCGGCATGTGGGTGGAAGCCGACACGAACCTTGCCTCGGGTGAAGCGCTCATCCGCCAGATCCATTACGGCAAAGACTTCTTCTGCAACGAGTTTGGCGAGGAGATGAAGATGTGCTGGCTGCCGGATGTATTCGGTTACAACGGCAACCTGCCCCAAATTCTCAAGAAAAGCGGCCTGCCCTATTTCATGACCACGAAGCTCTCGTGGAACGAGCACAACCGCTTTCCATACCGCAGTTTTGTATGGAGTGGCATCGACGGCAGCCGGGTGCTGGTGCACATGCCGCCGGACGACAACTACAACAGCGCCGGCAGCCCTGCCTGCGCGCGCCATGCGGTTGATAATTACACCGAGCGTGAACAGGCCCCCGAAGGGCTGCTGGTTTACGGCATTGGCGATGGCGGCGGCGGACCGGGCGAAGCGCACATCGAATTGGTGATGCGCCAGCAAAGCCTGGCTGGCAGCCCGCGGGTCACGGCGGGTAAAGCCGTCGATTTCTTCGGCAAACTGGACCAATACCGCGATAAATTGCCCATTTATAAGGGCGAACTCTATCTTGAAAAACACCAGGGCACCTACACCACCCAGGCAGCCAACAAAGCGTATAACCGGCGCAGTGAATATGCATTGCAAACCCTTGAAGCCCTGTGCACCCTGGCCTGGCAAAAAGGGCGGGCGTATCCGCAGGCCAAACTGGATGCATGGTGGAAGGAAGTGCTGCTGTATCAATTCCATGATATTCTGCCTGGCAGCAGCATTACGCGAGTGTATGAAGAAAGCCGCGAGCGTTATAAAACCATCCTTGGCGAAATCGATGACGAACGCGCAGAGGTGATGGCTTTTCTCGCCAATGGCAGCGGTACGACTGCCTTCAACCCCACGAGCTATGAGCGCCAGGAATTTGTGCGTCAAGATGGCAGTTGGTGCCAGGCCAACCTTGCCCCTTACGGCTTTGCACCCCTGCAAGAAGTGCCGCCGCATAGTGATCTGCACTTTGATGAAAACAGCATTGAAAACGACCATATCCGCGTGCGGTTTTCGGATGAAGGCGACATCCTCTCGGCAGTATCCAAAAAGGACGGTGCGGAATACACTGCGGGGCATCTGAATACGTTAAGGCTCTACCGCGACAAGTGGCTGTTTTACAACGCCTGGGATATCGATTGGAAATACTTTGAAAAAAGCAGCCTTGAACTAAAAGCCTATCGCCACGAAAGTTTCATGGATGGGCCCAGCGTGGTGCGCCGCAGCTACTACAAACACGGACGCACAACCCTGACACAGGATGTTGTTTTATATACCGACCGCCCTGTAATTTATTTCCAAACCCACTGCGATTTTCACGAGACCTTCAAAATGTTGAGAGCCGATTTTGACCTGGCAATCCAGTCCCCATTGGTCACCTGCGACATCCAACTCGGCAGCATCCAGCGCAGCACGGGCGATACCACGGATATAGAAAAAGCTCAATTCGAGATCTGCGCGCATAAATATGTCGATCTATCAGACGGCGTCCGCGGTGCCTCGCTGCTGAACGACAGTAAATACGGCCACCGCGTCAAAGGGAACCGCATTTCGCTCAACCTGTTGAGATCCCCGATCTACCCCGACAAAAAAGCCGACCGCGGCCAGCATCAATTTACCTATGCGCTGTTCTTGCATCAAGGCGGCTGCGGCACTGAGACGTTGATGCACAGCTATGCCCTCAACAAACCGGTGTCTCTGTCACCCGGAATGGTCGATGCGGCATCCATTGCGCGGACTGATGCGCCGGCAGTCGTGGTTGAGACGATCAAGCGCGCGCATCAAGGGGATGGCGTTGTCATCCGCCTGTATGAGAGCCAGGGATCGCCTGCAACCTGCGGCCTGCAGACCCTCTTTTCATACAAAACCGCTGTGGAAACAGACCTGATGGAAATTGAATTGGGTGAGATCGACCTTAAACAGTTGACGTTCACACCTTTTGAGATCAAGACCCTCAAACTGAAATGAAAAGTTGATGATCGCGTGAAAATAAAAAATTACAGCGCTCAAATAATTGTGTTGAAAAAAAGTCCGCCTCATCAGCGGACTTTTTCATTATTAAACTTAAACCCAATTTTGATCCAGTAACGAATGAATCCTCCATGTTGCAAGCTGCGAGGTATCAAGGTCATTTATGGTGGTTACGCTAATAACTTACCTTGTAACTCGGGCCTCCCCTGTCCCTCTCCATCCGTGGGATGGAGAGGGACAGGGGGTGAGGCAAGAATTACAAACCTTTTCTCTCAGCAACTTAAGGGTTATCCTCTCTTTTTATCATGGTTTGGCGTTGAATTGGGCTTGAAGCTTCTTTGTGCCGTGAAGCTCAAAGAGGATCAACTCGTTCTTACCGGGTTTCAATACTGTGGCAGGAACATACATCGACTTCTGCGGACCGACTTTCCAATAGCGGCCAAGATTAAAGCCATTGACAAACGCCACGCCTTTTGTCCAGCCGGGAAGCTTTAAAAAGGTATCCAACGGTTTTTCAACAGAAAATTCCGCCTGGTAAAATGCAGGTTCATCCAAAGACTGCCTGCCAGCAGAAAAATCCAATTTAGACAGGTCCTCAAGAGGCAGGCAAAAGGTCTGCCAGTCAAAGACATAATGACCATTAAGAATGACACCGCTGAGGATTCCCTTGCGATCCATCAACTCCGGTCCAAAATTGACCCTGCCCATGTTCTCCACCAGAATATCCAGTTGAGCCCCATCTTTCGGCACTTTGATCTTCAAACTCTGGTTCGGACGGTTGCGGCGTAAAACACCGATCTCGCGGCCATCCAAAAAGACCTGTGCGCGGTCACGCAGTCCACTGATTGACAGCGACCCGTTTTGAGGTCCCGGCAACTGTGTTCGGTACAAGATAAAACCATAGTTTTGTCCGAGTGATTCCATGGATTCGGGGTTTGGGGTGAACACCGGCATGGAAATCGCCGCCAAAGACTCAAAAAGTGGAGCCGAGGCTGCGAATTGAACATCATCCAACTTAAGTTTGGCGGCAGGTGCAGGCAGCGGCTCATCCGGCACAGGTGCGAATTTGCTGATGACCTTGCGCAGTGCAAAATACTTTTTGGTCAGGTCGCCCGCTTCAGAAAGCGGCGCGTCATAATCGTATGAATTGATAATGGGCAAGTATTTGCCAAAAACATGGTTGGCGCCGTTCATGAAACCGAAATTGGTGCCCCCATGCCACATATAAAGGTTAACCGAAGCGCCAACCTTTAGCATTCTCTCAAAGATGCGCGCCACCCTCCCTGCCGGACGGGTGTTGTGCCAGAGGTTCCAGTGGTCAAACCAACCATCCCAAAACTCGGTGCACATCAACGGACCATCGGTCTGAAGCTCGCGCAACAGGCCAAAGGCATGCTCGGGGGCATGATCAAAGTTGACCGTCGCAAAAATGCCGTCCAACATGCCGGCTTTGAGGTTGCGCCCCTGTTCGCCGTCTGAGGTAAAGAGGAACTCGACAATTCCGATCTTGAGCAAGGTATCACGCAAATTCGCCAGGTAAGCTTTGTCATCGCCGTAGCTGCCGTACTCATTTTCAACCTGCACCATGATGATGGGGCCGCCGTGTGAATACTGCAACTGAACCAGCGGTTTAAGCAGAGCTTCGAAGAATCGATCCGTCGCCTCAATGAATGGAGGATACGAGCAGCGCACCCGCATGTTCGGGTCTTTAAGCAGCCAGGCGGGCAGCCCGCCGAAATCCCATTCGGAGCAAATGTAGGGGCCGGGGCGCAGGATGACTTTCAGTCCATGCTGCGCGGCTGCCTGAACGAAAGCGGCAACATCCAGGTTGCCCTCAAAATGGAACTCACCCGGTTTTGGTTCGTGCAGATTCCAGGCAACATAAGTCTCAATGGTGTTCAATCCCATCAGGCGTGCTTTTTCAAGACGGTCATCCCAATAATCGCGCGGGACGCGGAAGTAATGGATGGCTCCTGACAAGACGCGATAGGGTTGGCCGTCGAGCATGAAGTGGTCTCCGGATACGGTGAGTGTCATTTTGACTCCTTGGAAGATAATGGGATCTCGATCGTTAAAGCCTGGTTGGATCTTAGAGAAAAAGGTTCAAGCGAAAGCGTGTGAGTCAATGCATCAAAATGGCCTGAAATGGAGGTCGTTATAACCGGGTCCATCCCGCGCAGATGCACGCGGTAAGTGCGGCTGGAGGGGATGAGATCCAGGTTGCCTTCCGCAGCGTGGATGGTTAAGACATTATTGTCGAGTGAGAAACGGGTGATGCAATACTCACCTTTCTGGTAGTCAGTGGTGAGACCATCGTCTTCATAAAGCTCAAAGGCATTATCCGCGCCGGGGAAGACATACAGATCAAGCGTTTCCGGGTTCTCCGTTCCACCCCACCCGGTCAGCGGTGCCAGCGGGACGATGGCGCCCGGTTTGGCAAAAACGGGAATATCCTCAAGATCGGCCGTGACAGTATGCCATTGATTGCCTGATAATTGCTCTCCGCTGAAAAAATTGGTCCAGGTTCCATCTGGCAACCAGACGCGTTTCTCAACCTTGGTGGATGAAGAAGGCGCGGGTTCAACGACAGGTGCAGCGATCAATTCAGACCCAAAGAAATATTGATCCTTTGCCTCAAATGCCTGGGGTGCATCCATGTTGCCGTAATACATGGGGGTCACCAGGCTGATGCTGCTCTTATGCGCCCGCCAGGCCATGCTGTAAATATATGGGATCATCGCGTGCCGCAACTGTATGGCAGTGCGGGCTGCTTTAAAGAACCTTTCAGGTTTCATCCACGGGCGGCGTTCGAGGCTTGCCCTCTTGGTTGAATGCAAACGGAAGATGGGGCTGAAGACACCAAATTGAACCCAGCGCAGGTAAAGCTCAGGCGTCAGGTCATCCATCATATGTCCGCCGATGTCGTGGCTCCACCAGCCGTAACCCACATTCGCCGCAGTGGAAGTGAAATAGGGTTGGTAGGCCAGTGTTCTCCAACGGACGTAAGTGTCTCCGCTGAAACCGATCGGGTAGCGGTGATTGCCAAGCCCGCCCCAACGTGAAAAGATAAATGGCCGTTTGCGGCCATCCCGGCCAAGGTCTTGATAATGCAAATGGTTGAGCAACCAGAGCGGATCGAGGCCTGGGATCTTGCTGGTGCGTTTCTGCTGGTAATCCATCCACCAGAAATCAATGCCCTCTTGCGGCCTGGAGGTCGCTGCGTCTTCTTTGACAACCATTTCTTCGTAGGGATGGTGCAAAATATCAAAATAGCCTTCCATAAAACGCGGGTCGGCAATATCAAAGGGGATCTGTTTTCGAGATGATGGGTCTACACCCATCCATTCTGCCAGCTTTGGATATTGTTCTTCGTGGGGGTAGACACCGTTGGCAGGATGCAAATTGAGTGCAGTTTTCAATCCCTGTTCATGCAGCCAATGGATCAATCCGGCAGGGTCAGGGAATAAATCCTTGTTCCATGTATAACCCGTCCAGCCATCAGAACGGTTACCGGTTTTGGTGGTGTGCCAATCCATGTCGATGATGCAAATTGAAAGAGGAACCTCGTGTGACTGAAAGTCTTGCATTAAAGCTTTAATATCCGCTTCGGTATATTCCCAATAGCGGCTCCACCAGTTACCCAGAATGTATCGCGGAATCATTGGAATGGGTCCTGAGATGTGCGTAAAATCAGCCAGGCAGGCAGAAATGTCATTGCCATAGCCAAAGAAATAGAGATCCTTGTTTTTCGGCTTTTTGCCAGACATCCATGCCGGCCAATTGCCGATTGCCTTCAACTCTCTTCTGGCTTCCACCCATCCGGTCTCAGTGAAAACCGGTGTACTGGAATCATCCACCACAGCCCAGCCGGACCTTGATAGCAGGCCGTTTTCCAGCTTGGTACTACCTGCATCGCCATCCAGGGTACGGGCAGTGCCTTTGAGATTTTCGTCCTGCTGATCTCCGTAATGCCAAACCGTGCCACTGTCTTTAAGCCTTATGCTCAAGGTTGCAGGCGTGAATCCTTTTGGGCTTATCACATAATTCAGCAGCAGGTGATCCGTCTCGATTTGGATGCTCTCTGCGCTCACGTTTTTCTTGAACATTGGAACCGGCTGCTGCCGATGCCAAAATGCCTGCGACGGACGATCTTCAAACATGCGATCCGTGCTGAATTCCATGCGGATCAAACGGTCAGTCAAAACTGAAAAACGAACTTGATCTGCAACAATCACTGCATCTGCATTCGCAACCGGGTGGAAAGTAGGAACAGGGGGAAGTGGCATAAGGATTACCTCTGGGTGAGTTGCTTGAATAAGTCGATCTCGGAATTATCAAAAGCAGAACCATCTGGCCGGAAAAGGTCATGAAACCAGATCTTGGGTTCAGTGACATCCCCTCTGAACCAATGATTCTGCATGCGGTAACGTAAGGTCTTCTGCCAGGGATAGATGGTGTTGGTCTTGCCAGCCACCAATCCCCAGTTGAGACAGCCTACCTTTTCATCCTTAAAAATTGGCAGATTGGTTTGCACAAGACTGCCTCGGGTACGCGCCATCCATTCGGTGCAGATGAGCGGACGACCTTCCAGTTTAAGTTTAGCGATCTGGCGCTTCAAGTGCCCGGCTGGTTCATAATTGTGGAAAGTAATAACATCAGAAGAGTTTAACTGAAGCTCGACAATGTCTTTGTTTTCAAACCAGACGCCACTGCTTATTGGCTGTGAAGGGTTCACCTCTCGCGCCCATTCAAAAACCGAGCGGAGCAGCGGCAGTGACTTTGACCCGTTCTTGTTATTGCCGGGC
>DAIEPS010000068.1 GCA_027348305.1 Anaerolineaceae bacterium
GATCGGGAATCAGCTCTTTGTTCCAACTGAAACCCGTCCAGCCGGTGGAGGAGTTGCCGGTCTTGGTGATGTGCCAGTCCATGTCGATGATGAGGGTGGAAAGCGGGATCTCTTCACGCTGAAAACGTTCGACCAGGTGCATCAGGTCTTGTTGGCTATATTCCCAATAGCGCGACCACCAGTTGCCGAGGAATGCGCGCGGCAGCAGGCCGGGGGTGCCGGCGATCTTTTGATAATCTTGCAGCGCACTCTTGTAGTCGCTTCCGGAAACAAGCAGGTAAAGATCACGATATCCATAAAGAGCAGGGCGTTGTTCTAGCCAGCCTGTTGAGTTGAAGACCAGGCTGCGCGTATCGTCCAATTGCACCCAGCCTGACCGTGAAAGCAGGCCCGGCTTCAGGGGAACGGCGCCGTCAGCTTCATCCAGGGTGCGGGCAGTGCCGGGCAGCAGGCCCGGGTTGGGGTCGTCGATGTGTATGACCTGGTTGGATTCCTTGATCAGCACTTGAATGGACTTCAGGGTAACCCCTTTGCGGGAGCTCTGGCAGGTTAGTTTGTAAAATGCGGTTTCGATCTGCAGGCTGGCGGCGGTCTGCTGCACATCCGCTTTTGGGACGGGCTGATTACGATACCAGAAGACCTGGCTGGGGCGGTCTTCAAAGATCTCCGATTTGCTGGTTTCGATGCGCAGAAAACGCTCTGTCAGTGGGGTGAAGCGAAAATTCGCGAAGCGGATGACAGCCTGCGGGTTGGCCGTGGAAGCGGGCAGGGCGGGGATAAAAAATGGATCAGAGGGCATTTGATCTTCTCCAGCAAAAAGGGTATTGACTTTTCTTGGAAAGGCTCTATAATGTGAACATAATTCATTCACTAAACGAAGTAATTATATCATGAACCCTATACCACGCGGCAACCGCGACCTTATTCGCTCCATCAACCGATCCATCCTCCTCAATGTGATTAAAACCGAGGGGGAGGTTTCACGTGTGGCGTTGGCGCATATGACCGGTTTGAGCCCTGCAACGGTAACCACCATCACCGGGCAGCTCATTCAGGAAGGCCTGGTGTTCGAAAAAGCCACAGGCGATTCCACCGGGGGCAGGCCGCCCATCATGCTGGCTTTGAATCCGCGCGGCGGATTTGTTATCGGCATCAAGCTGATGGAAGGCAAAGCCGTGGGAGCCATCACTGATCTCAATGCTTCCATTCTTGCAAAAGACGCCATCGATCTGCCTGACACACAGGTAAACACCAGTGTTGAAACTTTGGTTACGCTGGTTAATCGCCTGGTGCAGCAGGGCGGCATTAAAAAGAAGCAGTTAATGGGGGTTGGCATCGGCCTGGCTGGTGTGGTTGATTTTGCCCAGGGCATAGTCAAACAAAACCCCATTTTTGGTTGGAAGAACGTCAACCTGCGTGAATTGCTAGAATCGCGCATGCGTGTGCCTGTCTACATTGATAATGATGTTAACACACTTACCCTAAGCGAAAAATGGCTTGAGCCTGGCAAACCCGAAGATGATTTTATCGTCATCACCCTCGGACGCGGTATCGGTATGGGCATCGTGATCAACGGTCAGATCTACCGCGGCAAGGGCGGGGGAGCCGGTGAGTTGGGACACATCATGGTGGATCCCAACGGTCCCCGGTGTGACTGCGGCCGGCGGGGCTGCCTAGAGACCTTGTTAAGCGACCGGGCGCTGGTGGCAGAGGCGCAGCAAAAAGTATCCGCGGATGTGCGCGATCTGGACGACTTGATTTCTCGCATGATGGCGGGCGATCAGAACGCTGCATTGATCTTCGCCAGGGCCGGAAAGCTGCTTGGACACCAGATCGCCAACCTGGTTAACTTGTTCGATCCAAAATTGATCATCATCAGCGGAGAAGGCATCCGCATGGGCGATGTGTTTTTCTCTGCAGTTCGCAGCACTTTTAATGAAGGCGTCATGCCCGGTCTTGCTGAAGACACCGAGATCCGTGTGAACTCATGGGGCGATGATATTTGGGCGCTGGGCGCAGCCAGCCTGGTGATTGCCGAGATCTTTATTTCCCCGATCCAGAAGGAGGGCAGGACACTTTCAGCCAAATAGAAAAATTTTTTGCCTAAAGTTAATTCGTTCAGTATATAAAGTAATGTATTCTCCTGCATTTTGCAGGTCAATGAAAACAATCATAAAGGAGTAGAAATGAAACAGCGTGTACCGTTTTTTGTCGTCTCAGTTGTAATTGTTTTGGCAATGCTGCTCGGAGCCTGTGCTACTGCCGCCGCCACCGAAGCACCGGTTGCTTCTGACGCCACAGAAGCTGTTGTAACCGAAGCTGCTGCCACTGAAGCTGTTGCTGCTGAACCTGTGACCATCAAGGTCGTCAGCTTCTTGACCTACAGCGAAAATGCTGAAGGTGCGGAATCCAAGGTTGTCGCCGCCTTCCAGGCTGCACATCCTGAGATCACCGTTGACTTCCAGCTCTTGCCTTACGCCGATTATTACACCTCCCTCAAGACATGGATTGCCGGCGGAACTGCACCTGACGTTGCTTCATTGGATCTTTCCATGCTCCAGGAAATGGCCGCTGCCGGTTCGCTCGCCGATTTGAACCCCATGATCAAAGCTGATGGTTATGACCTGACCCAATACTATCAGAGCACCCTTGATATGTTCCAGAACAACGGCGGACAGTACGGTCTTCCCGCTTCCTATTCCAATGTTGTTCTCTATTACAACAAGAACCTCTTCGATGCCGCTGGTTTGCCTTACCCCACTGACAAAATGGACTGGGCTACCTTCATGGATTACAACAAGAAACTCACCAAAGATACCAATGGTGATGGCAACATCGAAGTCTTCGGTACCTCACGCCTGTGGTGGCCTTACTACATGCTCCTGACCGGCGCCACCCCCTTCAATGCCGACGCCACAAAATGCACCCTGACCGACCAGGCCGCCATCGATGGTTTCCAGGCTATGGTTGATCTGAGCCTGACCGACAAGGTCGCCCCCACCGCCAATGACCTGGCCGCCCAGGATGACTGGCACATGTTCGAAGCCGGCCGCATCGCCATGTACCCCATCGGACCCTGGTCCATCACCGAGTTCAATGATGTCATCAAAGATTTCGATTGGGACGCCACCACTCTTCCCATTGGACCCACCGGCAAGCAGGTTACCTTCCTGTTTGGCAATGCTTATTCCGTGCTCTCCGGCTCCAAACAACAACAGGCTGCCTATGAGTTCTTGAAATTCGTCACCGGCCCCGAAGGCGATCAAATTCGCCAGGACTCCGGCTTTGAGATCGCCCCGATCAAGGCTGTGGCTGAAGGTTCCTTCCTGAAATCCATGGAAGGCAAGAAACCCGCCAATGCCAAAGTCTTCCTTGATTCAGCCGCTTTTGCCGAGAGTGTTCCGACCCACGCCCGCTGGTCTGAAATTGCTGACGCCATTTCTGCCCAACTTGATTCCGCTTTACTTGGCGACATCACGGTTCCCGTGGCAATGCAGAACGCTTGCGATACAATTAATCCAATCCTCGCAGGAAATTAACGTTTCTCCCTTCTCTTCTTTTGATAAAGGGCGGGCAATCCGCCCTTTATCAAACCCCTACCAAACTGATCTGGAAATGGAGTAAGCTATGGAAATCACCCGCACTTTGGAGCCCCCGCCATCTTTTTTTCAGAAAATGCGTAGAGTTTTGGGGAAGTATTTCTGGGGTTATTTCTTTGTCTTACCCAGTCTGCTCATCATCCTCTTGTTTAAGCTCATTCCGTTGGTCATCGGATTCGGTATCTCGTTCACCAACTGGTCGTTGTTATCCTCACCGGAATTTGTTGGACTGGCAAATTATGCAAAACTGTTCACCGACCCGACCACGGGCAAGGTTTTTGGCAATACTTTTTACTATTCCTTCCTGAGTGTTCCGTTAAACCTGGCGCTGTCTCTGGCCCTGGCAATGGCGTTGAACCAAAAGATAAGAGGCCTGGCCTTCTTCAGAACCGCCTACTACATCCCCGTGGTTGCGGCATCCGTGGCGGTAAGCGCCATCTGGGTTTGGCTTTTGTCTGATTTCGGCATCCTCAATACGTTTCTCACCAGCATTGGGTTCCATTCCTTGAATCTGCTGCAAAACACCAAAACTGCATTAACCGCCATCACCCTGGTGGATGTCTGGAAGAACCTCGGATTCAATGTGGTCATTTTCCTGGCAGCCTTGCAGGATGTGCCGGATGAACTGCGTGACGCGGCCAAAGTGGATGGCGCCAACAGCCGCGGGATTTTCAAGAACATTACACTGCCATTGATCACTCCAGCCATATTCTTTACTGCAGTGATGGGTGTCATCGGCTCGCTTCAGGCTTTTGACCTGGTCTACAACATGTCAATGAAACACGAAGGCGGACCTGCCCGCGCCACCTCCACAGTTGGATTTTACGTCTGGCAGAACGCCTTCAAATACTCGAAGATGGGATATGCCGCGGCGATCTCTTTTGCCTTGATGGCCATCCTGTTGGTGTTGACCATCATCCAGTGGCGCATGCGCCGCAAATGGGTCTATGGGGAGGAATAAAATGACTACCACAGCGATCGAAACCTCTTACAAACCCAAAAGCAAGGTCACCTTTGGCCGCATCCTGGTCTATGTGCTGCTGACCCTCGGGGCGTTGATCATGATCGTCCCCTTCATCTGGATGTTGTCTACTTCATTAAAAGACCAGCAGCAGTTGTTTGCATGGCCTCCCAACTGGTGGCCGCATCCCTTTGTTTGGGCAAACTACACAGAAGTGATGACCAAGGTCAAATTCGGCCTGTATGGCTTGAATACCTTAAAAATTACGGCAGTCGTTACCATCGGCCGCCTCATCCTTTGCTCCATGGCCGGGTATGGTTTTGCACGCATGAAATTCCCCGGCAAGAACTTCTTGTTCTTCCTGACGCTGGCAACCATGATGATCTCCAGCCAGATCACAATCATCCCAAATTTCATCATCATGCGCTATCTTGGCCTGGTGGATACGCACCTGGGTGTCATCCTGCCGCAGCTTGCTGACGGGTTCAGCATCTTCTTAATGCGCCAGTTCTTCCTGACTTTTCCATACGAACTGGAAGACGCGGCCAAGCTTGACGGCTGCAATCCACTCATGTTCTATTTCCGTATCCTGATCCCCAATTCCAAGGCGATCCTGGCCACCCTGGCGGTGATGACCTTCCAGGGCGTCTGGAATGATTTCCTCTGGCCGCTGGTGATGTTGACCAGCCCCGCAAAGCGGACGTTGTCGGTCGGGCTTTCTTACCTGGTCGGCCAATATACCACCCGCTGGGATCTGCAAATGGCAGGTTCCGTTCTCACTGTTCTTCCAATTCTTATCTTGTTCTTCTTATTGCAGAAGTACTTCGTACAGAGCATCAAGATGACGGGGTTAAAAGGTTAAAGGTGCTGTTTAATGGATCAAAGTTTATATAAGAAATCAATTCAGACGATTCTTGCCAGTCAAAGCCAGTGGGGATCGTATGTCGCTTCACCGAATTTTCCGACTTACCAATATTGCTGGCTGCGAGACGGCAGTTATATTGCCCATGCCATGGATGTTGCCGGTGAATTTGATAGTGCTTCCGCTTTTTTCAATTGGGTGGGGCGTACGATTCAGCGCTTCAGCTACAAGGTGGAAGAAGCCAGGTTGCGCCTCTCAGCGGGGCTGCCGATGGGCAAAGACGACCTGCTGCACACGCGTTTCACGCTGGACGGCGAAGAAGTCTATATCGACAACACCTGGGGCAATTTTCAGATCGACGGTTACGGCACCTGGCTGTGGGCATTGAATGAACACGTCAAACGCAGCGGTGATCTCACCCTGCTTCAAACTCTCAAGGAACCGATCGAGATCACGCTCAATTATCTCGAGTTGGCCTGGAAGCTCCCCAATTATGATTGCTGGGAAGAACACCCGGAATACCTGCATACCTATTCGCTCTCAACGGTCTACGCCGGTTTTCACGCTGCCGAAGAGTTGATTCGTTCCGGTAAATTGGATCTAAAAACCATCCCTGTGAAGGAACTGGCAGCAGAAGTGAAACAGTTCATCCTGGATTCTGCGGTCAAGAACGGCCGCTTGGTCAAATACTTCTGCCCTCCCGGCGCGGAATCTGCAACCCGTTTGATCGGCAACGACGGTGTGGATGCCAGCCTGCTCGCGGTGGGCATGCCTTTTCAGATGTTTACACCGGATGATCCCATCTTTTTGGCTACCATAAAAGCCATTGAAGAGGACCTGCACCGAACCGGCGGCGGAGTCTATCGCTATAAAGCCGACGTCTATTACGGCGGCGGCGAGTGGATCCTACTAACAGCCTGGCTGGGTTGGTATTACACTTCTGTGAACCTGTTGGATAAAGCGAAAACCCTTTGCCAATGGATCGAATCACAGGCGGATGAAAACGGCTGGCTGGCTGAACAGGTCAGCGAGCACACGCTTTACCCCGAGCATTACGCTCCCTGGGTTAAAAAATGGGGCCCCGTCGCCAAACCGCTTACCTGGTCGCATGCCATGTATGTCATTTTAGTGAATGCGATCAATAAAGGATAATCACCATGACCACGTCATCCACTCCCAATGCAGTAGTTTTCCGTCATGATCCTTACGGCGAGCGGCATCCCTATATTCCGCTGCCCTTCGAGCGGTCGCCCCGCGATCCCTTCAGCGGCACGCCAGTGACGCTAAATATTGAGACTGATGCAGCATCCGCCATTGAAACCCTGTGGTGCGAATGGAAGGAAGAAGGAAGCACACAGAACAATCGTTTGGATGCCGTCCTCACCTCCAGCGATGGATCGTTCGTCCATTGGCAGGTTGTGCTTCCGATCTTCAAGGGCGGCGAGACGATCAGCTATCGTTTCTGTGCCAGGAGTGAAGGTCAAACGATTACGGGAGAGAATTACTCTTTCTATGTGAACACCTGGGTGGAGGTTACCTCATTATCTGCCGTCATCCCGGTAAAAGATCGACTCGAACTTAAGCTGGCCACTCACAAAGAGGGATTGGCGCTCAAGATCAATCTCGCGCTTGAAGCCGCGGGAAATTTGTCTTTCAGCCTGGCTGCGATCCGCGAATCGCTCACGCCGCCTGCCAAAATGGAATCCACTTATTCAGTGGATTGGAATGGTTTACGGATCAATTTGCGTGAAAACCCCTTCGCGCTGGAACTTAAACGTACCTCTGACGGATTGTCGATCAAGACCAAAGGTCCTCTGAAGGTATTGATCGATCAAACCGGACGCGTGCTTGAATATCATCTTGAATTTGAAAGCCCGGTTGATGAAGCCTTTTACGGTTTTGGCGAACGGTTCAACGCCTTAAACCAGCGCGGAAGCCATCTGGATAACTATGTCTACGGCCAATATACCGGCCAGGGCAAACGGACATATATTCCCATCCCGTTCTTTGTGTCTTCGCGCGGTTACGGCATGTGGATGAAGACCTCGCGCCAGGCGCAGTTCGACCTGGCAGCAGCCAGCTCCGATTCATGGTATCTCGAGGGCCGCGCCGAGGATGATGAACACCTTGACCTCACCTGGTTCCTTCAGCCGCATCCCTACGAAAATGTCAAAGCATTCACCCTGGCCACCGGCAGACCAAAAGTACCGCCCGCCTGGGTATTCGGTCCGTGGATGAGCAGCAACGACTGGAACAGCCAGAAGGAAGTGCTCGCGCAGCTTCACGAAACCCAAAAGCTTCAGATCCCTGCAAGTGTGCTGGTGATCGAAGCCTGGAGTGACGAGATGAATTTCTACATCTGGAATGATGCCCAATACCAGATCAAACCCTCGTCTGAGCCGTGCCGCCTCTCTGATTTCACCTTTGCCGCAGATAGCCGCTGGCCTGACCTGAAATCCATGGTGGATGAACTTCATCAAAATGATGTGCGCCTGGTCTTGTGGCAGAACCCTTGCATAAAATTCAAAGGCTCTCATGAAAATTTTGACGATACCCTAAACCTGGCAGACCAGGCCTATGCGATCGAACATGGCTACGTGGTCAAAAAAGCGGGCGGCACCCCGCACCGCGCGGAAAGCCACATGCCCTGGTTCCAAAACAGCCTGGTGCTTGATTTCACCAACCCCGAGGCCGCGGATTGGTGGTTCTCCAAACGGGATTACATTGTCAAAGAACTCGGCGTGGACGGATGGAAGTCTGACGGCGGCGAGCATATCTGGGACCCCGGCACTCGTTTCTTCAACGGAAAGCGCGGCACTGATGCGATCAACGAGTATCCCGTCGATTACGAAGGGGCTTATGACCGCTGGATGCAGAAGCTGCGCGGCAATGATTTCGTGCTCTTCAGCCGGGCAGGATACACCGGGTCGCAAAACTATCCGTGCCACTGGGCCGGGGATGAGAACTCCACCTGGGATGCTTTCAGGGCAACCCTGAAAGCTTTACTGAACGTCGGCGTCAGCGGTCTGCCCTTTGTGGGCTGGGATATTGCCGGTTTTGCAGGTCCGATCCCCACCAGTGAACTCTACCTGCGGGCGGCGGCATTTTCAGTATTTTGCCCCATCATGCAGTACCACTCGGATGTCAACCGTTCAGAACGCACCAGCCGTGACCGCACCCCCTGGAACATGCAGAAGCAGACCGGCGATGCGCGCGTAATGCCAGTCTTTCGCAAGTTTGCCAACCTGCGCATGAACCTTCTACCTTACGTGCTCGACCAGGTCAGGTTGAGCAGTGAGACAGGGCTGCCCTTGATGAAGATCATGGCGCTGGTCTACCCTGATGATGTAAA
>DAIEPS010000069.1 GCA_027348305.1 Anaerolineaceae bacterium
CAGATCTTCTGGGAGATCATCCTGCCGCTGGTGAAAGCCCCGATGGCCACCATTGCCACCCTGCTTTTTGTTGGGTTGTGGAGCAGCCTGCTCGTGCCCATCATGTATCTGCAAACCGTGGACTTGTACACCCTGCCGATCTATATTTCAACACTCTATAATATTAATTTGACCGTGCAGCCCTGGCCGACCATAATGGCCGCTGCCGTGCTCACTACGGTTCCGCTGATGGTGGTTTTCTTCTTTGCCCAGCGTTATATTTTAGACAGCGTGGTCATCTCAGGGATGAAATAAATAGTGAATGCATTAGATATTATTGGTCAAAAACTTCTCCTGGCATTTCAAGGTAAACAAATCACCTCCGAAATGCAGCATGAGCTTGCCAGCTACAAACCGGGCGGCGTTACATTATTTCGCAGTTTTAACATCAGCAGTCCGGAGCAGATCAAGCAACTGGTTTCTGATCTTCAAGAACACGCCCGAACGCTGGGGTTACCGCCTTTATTGATCGGTGCGGACCAGGAGGGCGGCCAGTTGATGGCCATCGGCGAAGGCACCACGCCCCTGCCTGGCAATATGGCGCTTGGCGCCGCGGGTTCAACGGAACTTGCGCGAAAAGCTGGAGAAGTACTTGGCCGTGAACTTTCGGCCATGGGCATCAACATGAACTACGCTCCCTGCTGTGACGTCAATATCAATCCGCGCAACCCAGTGATCGGTACGCGTTCGTTTGGTGAAGACCCAAGACAGGTGGCTGCGATGGCCGCTGCCATGGTGGAGGGCATTCAGTCTCAAGGGGTGGCGGCGGTAGCCAAGCACTTCCCGGGCCACGGCGACACTTCATCCGATTCACACCTCGGCCTGCCTTCACTGCCGCACAGCCTTGAACGCCTGCAGTCTGTGGAATTTCTGCCTTTTCAAGCTGCCATTGACGCGGATGTGAAACTGACCATGAGCGCGCACATCGCCATGCCGGCCATTGACGGCGAAAATGCACCGCCTGCCACTTTATCTTCCGCTATTCTAAACGGGTTGCTGCGCAAGCAGCTTGGTTTTAATGGGGTGATCGTTTCTGATGCCATGGATATGCACGCCATCCAGCAGGGTGAACACCTGGGCGAAGAATGCGCCAGGGCGGCCACGGCGGGCATCGACCTGTTGCTGATCACGGCCGACCCCGCGGACCACAAGCGCGCATGGCAGGGATTAACCCGGTCGTATCAATACGACTTGCAATTCCGCGTGACTTGCGAATATTCTGCCGAGCGAATTGCTGCTCTAAAAGCCTGGCAGGCCGGCCACAAAACCACACCCGGGCTGGAAGTGCTTGGCTGCCCTGAACACGTGGCAGTGGCAGACGAGATCGCGGAGCGTTCTGTGACCCTGGTGCGCGATGATGTTCATCTGCTGCCCTTACAATTGAATCCCGATCAACGTATTGTCGTGATCATTCCCAGACCTGCTGACCTCACCCCCGCGGACACTTCGTCTTACGTGGTGCCTGCATTAGCTGCATCCGTCCGCCAGTATCACCCCAATGTGGATGAGATCGTCATCCCGTTCGCGCCGAACGCAGAGGTCATCGAGAAAACGCTGAAACAAGTGCAAGGCGCTGCATTGGTTATCATAGGCACATTGAATGCTTTTGACTGCCCCTCTCAGGCCGAATTGATCAACCAGGTGCTTCAAAGCGGCATCCCAACTGTGGTGGCAGCCCTGCGCATGCCCTATGACTTGACTGTCTTTGAACAGGCTGCGACTTATTTATGTACATACAGCATTCAATCGCCATCCATGAACGCGCTGGCAAAGGTCTTGTTTGGAAAACTCGAAGCACAAGGTCGTTTACCAGTTTCCATCCCCGGGCTGTACCCAAACGGTTACCGCCTGGATTGAATTCTTCTCCTTTTGTAGTGAAAGAAACTGCCCCGCATCCTTGGTCAAGATGGCTGGGGCAGTTTCGTTTTTGTAGACAAGACCCCCGCGGAGTGGATGAATAGAAGAAGTCGCGACATTCAAACCGCGGGGGTCAAGAAATAAAGGAGTCTGAGTAAAAAACTCTCTATTTCACCAATGTGATCTTTCCAAACGTCTTTGGGTCAGCATAGGTGCGGATGTTTGAAGTCGATAGCATCGTTTCCTGGCTGCCGCCAACTGTATCCGTGTCACTCGGGCTGATGTTCATGCCGAAAACCGACCCTTCGGTGAGGGTGATGCCGGAGAGGGATCCGGCTGGGATGAAAGCTTCAAGGGTATAGCCGGTATTCGTTGTGGTGTACGCCATTTTAAGCCCTGGTATTTCACCGGGAGCATTGGCGCCGTTGAACCACGCGTAGCCAACCGCAGGCACCTTTGCAAGGTCGCCAAGCGACAATCCGATCTGAAAGTCATCATCGTTCATGCCCGGGTTGTCATAATCTTTGTCCAACTGGGTGTCGAGTTGAATCTCCATGTGGTCGCCGTGCCAGAGTGTATCGTCCGCCGCGGATTGGACGTGGCTGTCGTCAGTCACCTGGAAGGCGAAATACAGCCCCTCAGGCGCCCAGCCTGCCCACGCTTTGGCAGACAGGTCTTCCGGTCCGCTCCAACTGGTGGGGGCCGCATTGAAGACCACCTGGCTTTCCTGATCCAATACGAAATCAGGTGCTTCGGGCCAGTCGGTCAATTGACCATCCAGATTAACATTGCTGACCTCATGCAGGTTTGCCTCGAATGGTCGCGGAACCATCACCCTGGGCATGGAGGTGGGTTTGACGGGGCCGCCATTCTCGAACCCTGCGGTGATACCGTCCACCAAGCTCTGATCGCCCTGGCTGATCTCCCAGATCATCACTCCCGCAAGCCCTTGATCCTTAACATAACCTGCCTTGGCTTCAAGCGACCGCGCGTCGTCAAAACTGATGAAAGTCTGGCTGGCTGGGTCGTAAAGCCAGGGTACGTTCGCTTCCTGGCTCCAATAGTATGACCAGGTGGGAAGGTAGCGGTCACGGATGTCGTTATATTCGAAGGCGCCGGCTTCGTAAGTGCCGGGCGCAGCCCCCGTCGCGGATTGATACAAACCGTGTTCCACATCTGCCACACCCGTCCAGCCGCGGCCGTAGAAGGGCACGCCCATCACCAGCTTGCCGGCGGGCACGCCTTCCGCCAGGTAGGTTTGCACGGTGGCGTCTGCGTTGAGGGCAGCGTTTGCGGGGTCATTGCCTGGTCGGTAGAGCGGTGCATTGAAATTGGTGGTTGAATCCCAAGTGCCGTGGAAGTCGTAGGTCATCAGGTTGATCCAATCCACGGCGGCGGCGATGCCGGGCAGGTCCAGGTTGCGGATGCTGCCAGGTCCGACCGGGGCGGCTATGGTCAACAAATAATGCTGATTTGTTGTCGTACCTAAAGCGTCCATCTGCAGGCGCAGTTCGTTGAGCAGCAGCGTGAAGTTGGCTTTGTCTGCGGGCGAGCCGTTGGTCATTCCGCCGCTCACCGGGTATTCCCAATCGATATCGATGCCGTCAAAGACACCGGCGTATTGTTTAAGATACAGGTCGATGCAGGAGGCGGCGAAGTGCTGACGTGACGCCTCATCCTCGGCAGCGTTTGAGAAATTGCCAGACCAGTTCCATCCCCCCACTGAGATGAGCACCTTGAGCTGCGGGTTCTGCTGCTTCAGCTCAAGTAATTGGTTGAAATTGCCGTGGAAGGCGGCGTTGCTTTTGTCTGCTTTGCCTGTGATGCTTTCGTTGGCCGCATAGACTTTATCCACATCCGCGGCGGGGTCGCCCAGCACGCACTCGCCGCTCGGTGAAACGTTCGAGAATGCGTAGTTGATATGGGTCAATTTCAGGGTGGGGGTGGCTTTAAGCGGAACTCCCCGGGCGGCTGCCCAGGAGGGGTAATATCCGATGATCATCTTGCCCGTGGCTTGTACGGGGATTGACGTTGTGGCTGTGGGGTTCTGCGGCGTGCATCCGTTCAGGCACAGCGCCAGGATGAGGGTGAAAATGAGAACTTTGATTTTTAACATAATACTCCTCCTGAAAACTTTTGAAATTTTCAGAGAAGGAGAGTAACTCAATTATAAACCATCCCCTGTGATTTGATTCGTAATGCCGGCATTCATAAAAGCGCTTGTTTCAAATTATTCAGGATCAACTTCTATTCTATTTTGACCATTTTGTTTGGCTATTTGAACCAGTTTTTCCACTGCATCAATGAATTGGTCCACGGATTCGCCGTTGAACTGATGGATACCGGCGCTGGTGGTGATCCGTAATTCATCTTCAAATATGTTAAGTTCAATTGACTCGCGGATTTGTTCGGCAACGGTCAACGCGTTGGGGGCTTTACAGGCTGGCAGAATGAGCATGAAAACATCCCCGCCAAAACGGCCGACAATGTCTGTCACCCTGACGCTTGAGGTGATGATCTTGGCAACCTCAGCCAGCACCCTGTCTCCCATGGGCAATCCGTATCGATCATTAACCTGTTTCAGGTCATCAAGATTAAACATCACCAGACTTAATGGGTCCTTGGTTCTGGTGGCTCTTTTCGTTTCGTAATTCAGCCGCTCATATAATTCACTGCGATTATTGAGTTTTGTGAGAAAATCTTTGCGGCCCATTTCTTCCAATTGTTTGTTCTTTTCCACCTGGATGTTTTCCAATGCTATGGTGAGTTCTTTTACTTTATTGATCAGTTGCTCTTTTGTGAGGTCCTGAAATGAATTCATCACTTGCTCCTAATTTATAAAGGCGGTTTTGATAAAACCATTATAGTGGCCATGTCTTCTGAATACAAACCCATTGTACAATAAATGTCAAACAGAACTGCAAAGCATAAAATGGATTGACACGGTTATAATCTATTTTTATGCAAACGGTTGCACAGCTTGGATAACAAGCTGCTCTCTCTAAAAGTTGAAGAACTATTTGGTTTTTTGTAACTTTATCCTTTGAAAAATAATGACTGTTAGAGCAAATGCGAATACCTTTTTATACGCGGAAAATAGCTCAATGGACTTCTGATCTGCCTGTGGGCGGCGCCTGGGGGCGGTCGATGCAGGCGTTTATTCAAAAGAACCTGCGCTGGTTGTGGTTTGACGGTTTGTTTGCCTCCGCCAGCGACAATATCATGCTCAACTACGTCAGCCTGTATATTCTTTCGCTTGGGGCCAGTGAATTCCAGATCGGGTTAATGAGTTCAATATCCAGCTTCCTGGCTGCCCTGATGTTATTCTTTGGGGCGGTGCTTGCAGACCGGGTTGGACATCATAAAGAGATCGTGGTCTTGTCGGGTGGGGTACTCGGCCGTTTATCCATCTTGATGCTGGTGTTTGTACCCATTCTGTTTCACGGGGCGAGCGTGGTGTGGATTGCGATCGCCTTCTCGGTGATCAGGGACGGTTTTGGAAACCTTGGCTACCCCGCGTGGGTATCAGTGCTTAACGAAATAGTCCCGCTTGAAGGACGCGGCCGTTTTTTTGGTTCGCGCAATTTTGTGATGGGCATCGCCGGCATGTTCACCACCCTGGCGGCGGGCAAGATCATTACGCTCTTCGTCCACCAGACCGGGTATCAGATCGTGCTGGCCGCGTCGTTTGTGTTGGGTTTGGCTTCCACCTACAGCTTTTTCAGTATAAAAACACAGGCCAGCATCAAGAAATTGGGTCGTGGAGCCAGTTTGTCCCTCAAGGCAATCCCCGGATTGCTTAAGGGCCACCGCCAGTTTGTGACGTTGATGTTGACTGCCGGCTTGTGGAACTTCGCTATCAATATTGCCGGACCGTTCTTCAACGTCTACATGGTCAAGGACCTGCATTTTTCAGCTTCCGTGGTGGGGTTGACCTCCGTGGCCACCGCCCTAAGCGGATTGCTGGTGCTCAATGGGGTCGGAAGCCTGGCTGACAGGCTTGGCCCCCGAAAGCTGCAAATTTACAGTATGATCCTCATACCATTGCTGCCCGTCATGTGGATCTTTGCCAGCCAACCCTGGCAGGTGGTTCTGATCAACATCTTTGGAGGAACCATTTGGGCAGCCTTTAATCTGACTTCTTTCAACTTGATGCTCAATTCGATCCCCAAAGACAAGGTACCCAGTTATTCGGCGCTTTATCAGATCATGGTGACGCTTTCATTGGCGCTGGGCGCTGTTATGGGCAGCGGTCTCATCACTCGTTTTGGTTTTCATTTCTTGCTGATTGCTTCTGCTGTGGTCAGGGTGATCGCAACCATTCTGTTTGCTGTGTTCGTCAAGGAACCCGCCAAAGAGAGCGTTGTCGCTGAATGATCTCACTTAATTTTCAATAAGATAAAAAAGGACTGATCATGAAAAACGAAATTGAAAAGATCATTTCTCAGATGACACTGGAAGAAAAGGCGGCGCTCTGCACTGGTGCCAGCAACTGGACGACCATACCTATTGAGAGGTTGGGCGTTCCTGAGATGTTTGTGGCAGACGGCCCCCACGGATTGCGGCGGCAGCCCTCCGCCACGGATTCAGCCATCAAGAGTCTGCCCGCCACCTGCTTTCCGACGGCTTCGCTGCTGGCCTCCACCTGGGATGTGGACCTGATCCGCGTCATGGGAGAAGCACTGGCAGAGGAATGCATTGCCCAACAAGTGGATGTGATCCTCGGCCCCGGTGTTAATATGAAGCGCTCCCCCCTGTGCGGACGCAACTTTGAATACTTTTCAGAAGATCCCTATCTCGCGGGAGAGATTGCCGCCGCTTTTATCAACGGCGTCCAATCCAAAGGTGTGGGCACTTCGCTTAAACATTTTGCCGCCAACAATCAGGAATATCAACGCCTGGCGATCAGCGCCGAGATGGACGAACGCACCCTGCGCGAGATATACCTGGCTGCTTTTGAAAAAGCCGTGAAACAGGCCAACCCCTGGACGGTGATGTGCTCCTACAACAAGATCAACGGCACCCTGGTTTCTCAGAACCCCTACATTTTGACCGATATACTCAAGAAGGAATGGGGATTTGAAGGACTTATCGTTTCAGACTGGGGCGCGGTGCGCGACCGCGTAGCCGCACTGAACGCCGGTCTGGATTGGGAAATGCCTGGTCCGCGTGAGCACCGGGTCAAGAAGGTCGTTGAAGCGGTCAAAGCCGGCACGCTTGAACTGGCCGTGCTGGATGAATCCGTGCGCAGAATCTTAAATATTGTTTTCAAGTCTGCTCAGACCGCCAAAGTGGGGACCTTTGATGCGGAAGCCCACCATGAACTGGCGCGCAAGATCGCCTCAGAGGGTATGGTGCTGCTCAAGAACAACGGAATTTTGCCGTTGAAAGGTATAGGTAAAATTGCGGTCATTGGCCATTCGGCGCTGGAAGCTCACTTCCAGGGCGGCGGAAGTTCGCACCTCAACCCCACCAAAGTCGCCGTACCCTTGGACGCACTAAAGAAAGCCGCACCTGGGGCGGAGTTCACGTACTGCGAGGGCTACCCCGCGGATGATTCAGCGCAGCCCCAATTGATCGAAGAAGCCGTGAACCTGGCGAAATCCGCGGATGTCGCGCTGCTCTACGTTGCCTTGCCCACCTTCAAAGAATCCGAGGGTTACGACCGTGTGGATATGGATCTGACCCGCCAGCAGGTGAAACTGATCCAGGCCGTGACCATGGCGCAGCCCAACACGGTGGTGATCCTGAACAATGGTTCACCCATCGCTGTTTCTGCCTGGATGGAGCATACCGCGGCCATCCTTGAAGCCTACATGATGGGGCAGGCCGGCGGGGCGGCGATCGCCGATATCCTCTTTGGCAGGGTTAACCCCAGCGGCAGGCTGGCTGAGACCTTCCCGTTGCGGGTCGAAGACACACCCGCTTTTACCAACTGGCCGGGCGACATGGGAACTGTCCGTTATGGTGAAGGGTTGTACATCGGGTACCGCCATTACGACGCCAGAAAACTGGCTGTGTCCTTCCCCTTCGGATACGGGCTAAGCTACACAACGTTTGAGTATAAAAACGCCTCCGTCGATAAGACCACCATCAAAGACGTGGATGGCGTTAAGGTATTTGTAGATGTCACCAATATTGGCAAAATGACCGGCAAAGAGACCGTGCAGATTTACGTCCATGACCAGAAAGCCACCCTGCACCGTCCCATCAAGGAACTGAAAGGTTTTACAAAAGTGGATCTGCATCCAGGCGAGACCAAAAGAGTGACCATCCCACTCGATTTCCGCGCCTTCGCGTTCTACCATCCTGAACACAAACAGTGGATCACCGAGGACGGCGAGTTCGACATCCTCATCGGCGCCTCGGCTGAAGATATCCGCCTGCAAGTCACGGTCACGCTCAAGTCCACTCTTGATCTGCCCTGCCTGCTCGATTTTGATTCCACCCTCAACGAGTGGATGCAGGATCGGCGCGGCAAACAGGTGCTCGGTCCCATGTATGATCAGATCGAGGCGGCGCAGCGCAAACGCTTTGGCGGCCAGGGACGTTATGCCAATAAAAAAGAAGCAGGTGCTGGGTTGGGTGTGGGTGATATCATGGATATGGTCAGCGAGAATCCGCTGCTCAATGCGTTTGTCCACATGGTGGAGGAGTTGGGCAAGCCCCCCGAGGTCATGGTGGAGGAATTGCTGGCAAAGGTAAGAGCGATAAAATAAATCGTTTTGTAAGTGACTGGCGCCAGCGGCGAATTCTCTGGCGCTTTTCTTTCATAAAATTCAGGATGTGCTTATTATTGATTATAATGAAT
>DAIEPS010000006.1 GCA_027348305.1 Anaerolineaceae bacterium
GCATATTAATAAGAAAAAAGCTCCGAATTTCTATGAATTCGGAGCTTGGATTGGGTCAGTTCACCACTTGAATGCGACGGCGCGCTTGCCCAGGATCAGGTCATCAAAGATGAGTTGGGCAGGTTTATCGGCCATGCCCTGGCAGACGTGCAGGGGCAGCAAATGCTCTTCGCGGGGATGACAGTAGCGGGCAGCAGGTGCTTTAGCCCAATCCACAAGGCGCTGCTCGCGCTCGGCGCTGGTGAGATCGCCTGTGCAGGTTTCGATCAGCCAGTTTTGGAAAGCGTCATTGCCAGGGTCAGGTTCGGCTTTGGATTCCCACGAGAAAGCGCGCATGTTGTGGAAGGAGAAGCCAGAGCCGATCACGAGGATGTTCTCGCGTTTCAATTCCTGCAGGGCTTTGCCCAGTGCAATGTGAGTTGCGGCGTTAAGCCCGGAAACCAGAGAAAGCTGCAGACTGGGGATATCCGCTTCGGGGTACATCATTTTCAACGGGATGAAAAGCCCGTGGTCAAAGCCGCGTTGGGAGTCAATTTTGGCAGGTACGTGGTGCTTTGCAAGCAGCTCCACGATGCGTTTTGCGTCTTTTGGGCTGCCCGGAGCCGGGTATTGGATCTCATAAGCCTGGGCGGGAAAACCATAATAATCGTAGAACATGGCGGGGTTTTCGGCCCCCAACAGGGTGGCGGCATTTTCTTCCCAGTGGGCGCTGATCACCAGGATCAGGTCAGGTTTATGCAGTTGATCTGGCAGCTTCTGCATAAAGGCCACCATGGCCTTATGGCCTTCGTCCCCCAGGATGGGCAGCGGTCCGCCGCCGTGGGAGAAATAAACGATCTGTGCTTTGGTCTCAGAAGAAGACTCTTCCATTTATAAACCTTTCGAATATCAAATCGACTATCTATATTGTACTTCTTTTAGCTGAATTCTCCGGTTAAGGGAGGTAATCAGTAATGAGTAATCAGTAATCAGGAAGAGCGGGTCCCACTTAAGGAGCAGTATTTTATTTGTTTTAGTAATAAATAGTTGTTACAATGACCCAATATGAGGTTATAGGTATAAAGAAAGCAGAGAAGTGATGAGAAAATTAAAACTGCAAGTGCAGATGACCGTCGACGGATTTATTGCCGGGCCGAATAATGAAATGGACTGGATGGTGTTTGACTGGGACGATCAGATCAATGAGTATGTTAAGGAGCTCACCGAACCGATTGGCTGCATTGTGTTGGGTCGCAGATTGGCGCAGGGGTTCATCCCACATTGGGCGGGGGTGGCATCAAACCCGAAAGCCCCGGACTATGCCGCCGGGTTAAAATTTTCAGAGACGCCTAAAGTGGTGTTCACCAGGACACTGGAGAGATCCGAATGGGAGAATACCGTGCTGGCCAAAGGTGATCTGGTGGACGAGATCATGAGCTTGAAAAAGCAGACCGGTGGTGACATCATTGCCTACGGCGGCGGCACTTTTGTCTCCAGTTTGATCAAGGCCAACCTGATCGATGAGTATCATTTGTTCATTAATCCAACAGCGATCGGCAGCGGCATGTCCATTTTCGCAGGGTTGGAAAAAAAGCTGGCGTTGAACCTAAAGAAAGCGACAAAATTCCCTTGTGGAATTGCGGCGCTGTTTTATGAGGCAGGAAAGACCAGTACTCAGTAAAGAGTGATCAGGAGAGCCTTCCATGCGGATTTAATCAAATCTTGTAGCATTTGAAAGAAGAGGCATGTTCAAAAAAGTCTTTAATGACCGCACAGCCGGCTGGATCGGGAAAAGCATTCTGATCTTCATTACTTCGATGTGGTGTTATTGGAGTATCGGTGAAATGTACCACGAGGGCTGGTGGGGTCCGTACTATAATCGCCTGGTTTACCTGATCCCCGGGGCAGGTTTTTTAATCTTAACCCTGGTGGGTATTAAATGGCCTCGAATTGGCGGCTGGTTGATCGTGGTGTTTGGAGGAGCCTTCACAGTTTTCTTCCTTAACATCCATTTTGTGTACGGCAGGATATCCGTAGGTCGGGATCTCACAGGGAGCCTGATCAGTGCGCCGCTGGCCTTGTTGGGGATCCTGCTGCTGGTTGAAGGTGGAAATCAAAAACGGCGCATTGCTCAGGGGTGGACACCACAAGGCAGATGGTGGCGGCGGAATTTCTGGTACCTGGCAGCGGTCCTTCCTCCGCTGGTCCTATTTGTTGTGATGTCAGCCTATTCTCTTCCTATAGTGCTGACGCGTGTGGATGACTGCGAGCGGGGGAAGCGCTTGATCGAAGGCAACGGGGTGAGCCTGGTATGGGCTCCTGAAGGCCCCGGGTGGAACTGGAAACAGGATTACGGCGGCTATCCCTCGTGGAATATGGTCGCTTTATACGGTATGCCGCCTGTGGGTTTTGAAGACAAACCAGGTTTTGATTCTGCAAAAGGTGAGCTTGCATCTGAAGACGATATGCTGAAGTACAACCTGTGTCTTTACCTGAGCGAGGACGGCACAACCCTGAAAGCCGAAGCACAGAACTTCTGGCGCATGCCGACCATCAACGATTATGCGAGCGCGTTTGCCAGGCATGGTGTGAATGCCGGCTGCGTGTGGCCGGGAGAGGGTAACAAAAAAATGAACTGCAGGATCACTCCTGACAAGGAAACTCCGCTTTGGGCGCCTGACCTGTCGCCGATTTATTATTGGGCGGCCGAGGAATCTGGTGAACGCAATGCCTATTTTGTTTCTTATAATGGATGGGTGAGTAAAACCAATAAAGACGGCGGAAACCCCAGGCACAGCTACCGCTGTGTCCGCGAGCCGTAGGTCAGAGTGTTGACCATTGAGTTTACGAGTCGTTACGTAAATCGGGAGGAAATTGACCATGGATGCACTACAAGAGTGTGTAATTGAATACAAAAATCAATTGGAAAAAGGCAAGATCCAAAAAGCCTATAAGGGAATTTTGGAATACTTGATGGCGCTGAGGACGCACTTTGAAAAATCATATCCTGACTGGCTGGTCCCCGGCGGGCTGTACACCGGATATATGGATATGAGCTATTTTTCCATAATTCCACCCTCGATGAAAGAGAAAAAACTGAAGATCGCGGTGGTCTTTATCCACGAGGCGTGCAGATTCGAGGTCTGGCTGGCTGGGGTCAATAAAGGGGTGCAGGCAGATTATTGGCAGAAGATCAAGAAAAGCGGCTGGAACGAGTATCAAACCGTCGCCACCCTCCAGGGCGCGGATGCGATCATCGAACATGTTTTGGCCGCGTCGCCAGATTTTGATAACCTGGAAGGATTGACCAAACTGCTCCAGGATGGAACAATTCGTTTTATTGAGAAGATCGAAAAATTTTTATTAACCATAGAATAAGGATTTACTTAATGAGAACATACATAGCACTCTTTCGCGGTATAAACGTGGGCGGCCACAGCAAACTGCCCATGGCTGACCTGGTTGAAATCCTCGAAGGGCTGGGGGCGAAAGAGGTCAGAACTTATATCCAGAGCGGAAACGCTGTTTTTCGATCGGGGGAATTGGACACGGTTGAATTCGCCCAGGCCATCGGCCTTGAGGTCAACAAGAAATGCGGTTTCACGCCCAAAGTTCTGCTCCTGACTGCAGAAGACCTTGACCGGGCCATGGACGAGAATCCGTTTCCGGAGCCGGAGGGTGACGCGAGCACGCTGCACCTGGGATTCCTGGCTGAGGAGCCCGAGAATGTGAACCTGGAGAAGTTGACTTCGTTAAAAGTTGAAAGCGAACATTACTGCCTGACACCGAAGGTGTTTTACCTCTATGCGCCGGATGGGGTGGGCAAATCCAGGCTGGCGGCGGGGGCCGAAAAGATCATTGGCGTGGATATGACCGACCGCAACTGGAACACGGTATGCAAACTCAAGGAAATGATTGAAGATCAGAGAATAGTGAACAGTGAATAGTGAATAGTGAATAGGAAAAACTGCATCATAGAACCAGCAGTATCAAAAAGATGGAGGACATAGTCATGGCATCTGATGAAGACTTTGTAAGATTCCTGGCTGAACAAATGGAAAACGCAGGGGTGATCCGTTTTCGTAAGATGTTTGGTGAATATGCCATCTATTGCAATGAAAAAGTCATCGCATTGGTGTGTGATAATAAACTTTTTGTTAAGCCAACAGAAGGTGGAAGGGCATATATAGGTGAAGTTGTAGAAGCACCTCCTTATACAGGCGCAAAACTATATTTCTTTATTGAAGATCAATTTGAAGACAAAGAATGGCTGGGTGGTTTGATCGCAACCACCGAAAAAGAACTTCCGGCACCCAAACCTAAAACAAAAAAACATTCATAGGCTCAAACATGGAAGAAGCCATCCCGACAGTTAAAGAGTATGTGATCGATGCACTCGTAAAAATGACCGATCGAGATGAGATCATCAAGGAGGTTTGCCTGCGGGAAAACATTGATTGGGATGATGGCGAAGCGCTTGTTTGTCAAATTGAAAATGGGAACCGATCTCAATTGGAGAAGCGCAAGAATCCTTTATTGATGGTAGCGAGCTGTCTTTTCACGATAGTAGGATTTGCCTG
Source organism: Anaerolineaceae bacterium (assembly GCA_027348305.1). Taxonomy (GTDB): domain Bacteria; phylum Chloroflexota; class Anaerolineae; order Anaerolineales; family Anaerolineaceae; genus UBA6107. Next base: position 4,560 of record DAIEPS010000006.1, read on the forward strand.
GGCTTTGTATTCTTTTTATAGGCTGGTGTTTCCAATTTATGTTATCTGGAAAGAATTCGGCGGTCTGGCGCATGGCATTCTTTGGGTATATGATTTTTGGAGGTTTTTCCCCCAGCTTTTGATGAGCACTGGTATGGCAATTTCTGGAATTTTTGGGGTGCGTCATGCCTTAAAGGGATTAAAGGGCGAAGAGGACTTGGGAACCAATTAACCAATAGCGGAAAGTCAATGTCATGAGTCCGTATTCCAAAGAACACGGACTCATGTGTTTAATCTCATTGTTTCCTATGCTCTGTCCAATTTGCGGACGGCGGGGTGCAGTACGGCCACCAATCCGTTCATGGCACCGCAGAAACCAGTGATCAGAAACATGGCGGCCATCCCCGCACCGGGGCCCATCCCCACCAGGGGCGTGAGCAGGGTGGGGTGTATAAAAAGCGGTTCAAAAACATGATCTGCCAGCAATCCGCCCAACAGAAAGCCTAGCGGTGATGGGCTGGTTTGGATCATTTCACGGACAGAAAAAACCCTCCCCTGTACATCTGGTGGAACGGTTTCCTGCCAGATGGCGTAATAGGGATTAACGATAAACGGGATGGAGAATTCAGAAAGAAACCCTGAAGCTGACCAGCTCCAAACTGAGTGGCTCGCAGCAGTTAACAGGTCGCAAATACCAAAGGAGATCAACGTTGACCATGCGAACATGGAGGCTTTTTTTCGCGGAGCCCGCCAGGCAACCAGCACTAATGCACCGATAATTCCGCCGATGCCCATGATGGTTTGAATTGTGCCAAGTGCTATCTTGTCTCCGCCGGTGCGGGTCAAGATCATGGGCGATAAAATTGACATGTAAGTAAAGCCGGCAAACAGGTTTATCCCGACAAAATTGAGCAGGATCACCCGTAGACCAGGTTGTGAGAAGATATAACGGAATCCAAAACGGAATTCATGCCAGAAATCACCCTTTGCCAACACACCCACTTCGCTTTGGTCAGGTTTGCCTATTTTAATGAGCATTAATGCAGCCACACCGACCAGCAAAGTGGACAGATCAATAATCATCACCATGTTTAACCCGCCGAAGGTAAGGATCACACTGGAAAGCGCCGGCGCGATCACCTGGACGGCTGATTTTGACAAACCGATCAAAGCATTTGAGCGCGTGAATTCTTCTTTTGGCACGAGCTGACTGACAGAAGAAAAGAAAGCCGGGGATTGAAAAGCTTCAAACGCACCAGAAAGACCTTCTGCCAGGTAGAGATGCCAGAAATGCATCTCCCCTTTGAACGAAAGGATCAACAGGATCGCTGTCACCAGTCCCGAGCCGAGGTCTGCAAAGAACATGACCCATTTTCGATTGATACGGTCGGTCACAACACCGGCAAACGGACTGATCAACATAAAAGCCAGGCTGGAAAAGAATCCCAACAAAACCATGGAGGTGATCGAGCCGTTATTCTGGTAAGCCCAGATCATCAAGGCAAAACGAGTTAACCCTGATCCCAACAGCGAAAGAGACTGCCCGGACCAGAGCATATAGAAAGCTTTTTTGTGAGTCAATAATTTCATTTCAACACCATTGAATTAATTAAAAAAACCGCGGCAGGCGCGCCGCGGATTACTCTTGTTTCAGTGAAACAGAAACTTACTCGTCAGACGAGCAACAGGCGCGTGAATAGAATCCCCCGCGCAGATTCCCTGCAATTGACCGCCGTAACTAACTGAACTGATTCCATGCCGATAGTATACCGTAAAATCATCGGTTGAAAAAGTTGATCGGGTTGATCAATTCAGCATCAATACCCGTTCAAGCGGGTTATACAAACAACACATGTTTTATTGTACTGAAGTACAATCATGAATAAAATTTAGTTGCAATTCTCAATAATTAAAACCAAATCGGGTTCGGAAAGAAGAAAGGAAAGGACGGTTGCATCGTATACACCCCTGTAACCGACAACTGCCATGGATGAAATAACTTTAGTTGAAACCATCGACCGCTTGAGAGAAACCTTCCAAAGCGGAAAAACGAAACCTGCGGCATGGCGCCGTGGACAACTGCTGGCATTGCAGCGCATGCTCAATGAACGATCAGGCGAATTTGAAGCCGCGCTGATGGCTGACCTGCATAAAGGCCGTTTTGAAAGCTACGCCACCGAGATCGGCTTCATCCAACGCGAGATCGAACATGCATTAGGGCACTTCGAGCACTGGATGCGCCCGGTCAAAACCAGTTCGCCTGTTTTTCTGCAGCCGGCTGTCAGTCAGGTGATCTATGAGCCGCTGGGGGTGGGGTTGATCATGGGCGCCTGGAATTACCCGATCCAGCTCTCACTGGGTCCGCTGGTGGCAGCGATCGCGGCAGGCAATGCTGCGGTGATCAAACCGCCGCGCACAGCCAGGGCGGCCTTTCAGACCATGGCGCGCATACTGCCCATGTACCTGGACCCTGACGCCTTTTTTGTGATCGGGGATGACACCCCCAATGACCTGATCTTGAACCAGCACTTTGATAAGTTCTTTTTCACAGGCAGCGCCGAGGTGGGCAGAATCGTCATGCAGGCGGCAGTCAAGAATTTGACCCCGGTCACGCTGGAACTGGGCGGCAAAAGCCCGGCCATTGTGGATGAGTCGGCCAATTTGCGTGTGACAGCCTGCCGTATCGCGCAGGGCAAGTTCTTCACTGCAGGTCAAACCTGCGTGGCGCCTGATTACGTACTGGCTCAGGAGGGCATCCTCGACAAGCTGGTGGCGGAACTGATCAGGGTGCTCGTCGAATTTTACGGGGACGATCCGCAGCAAAGCGAGGATTTTGCGCGCATCATCAATGTAAAACAATTTGACACTCTGATCAATTACTTCAAAGACGGCGAAGTGGTCTTTGGCGGCTCATCCAACCGGGAGGAGCGCTATATTGCTCCCACGATCCTCAAGAATGTCTCACCCGATTCCGCGGTGATGCAGAACGAGATCTTCGGGCCGATCCTGCCGGTGCTGCCTTATAAAGACCTGGATGAGGCGCTGAAGTTTGTGCAGCAGCGCGAGAAACCGCTGGCGTTTTATATGTTCACAGAAGACCGCAACGCTGCAGAAAAAGCCATCGCCAATTCAACCTCCGGAGGGGCGTGCATCAACGAGACGGTGAATCATGTGGCCGTTGGCGGCCTGCCGTTCGGCGGGGTGGGCAACAGCGGCATGGGCAAGTACCACGGCGAGTGGGGTTTCAAGGAGTTCTCGAATGCCCGCGCGCTTTTGGATCACGGTACCAGTTTTGACCCGGCGCTGCGCTATCCGCCTTATAACGATGCGAAGGTTACCAAGATGAAAAAGCTAATGACCATGAAGACCCCCTCGTTCCTGGATGGAGCCCTGCGTGTCTTGTTGGGCAATTGGGGAGAGGCGATATTGAAGTTGATCAAGTAAGTGAATCGTTAATTGTCTTAAACACCGACCCCACTTGCCGCATGGCGGCTCGGGGGCGCAAAAACCGCGGAATAGAGAATAGTTAGTGCCTTCGATCGAAGGCACTTTTTTATAGTGGACGTATAATGAATTCATGTGAGATTGATTTTGTGGCGGAGGACTTATGATTTATACAATTTTGAGCATTGCAGCGATGGTGTTTGCCTGTTTATTCATCTTGACGCTTGCAGTGCTGCATTATCTGGAACCGGAATTTGATCCCAAGTGGCGCATGATCAGCGAGTACGAGATCGGCAAGTATGGTTTTTTGATGCAGGGTGCCTTCTGGGCTTGGGGTGCCAGCGTTCTTTTCATGGCAATTGTGATCTGGAATTTTGTCAGCACAGCCGGCGGTATCATCGGCTGGGTCATTTTCATCATCATAGTGCTGGCCCTGGCGGGCGCAGGTTACTTTAAAACCAACGCCATCACGGATAATTCCACCAGCCGCGACAACACCATCCATTCAGCGTGCGGGGCGGTTGTTATTTTGACTTTTCCCATCGCCTCGACGCTGGTGGCCAACGCCCTGCTTCGCAGTCCGTTCTGGGCGCCATACACCCTGGCAGTGTTCAACTTTACCCTGTTGAACTGGTTGGGAATGATCGGGTTCTTTGGCTCCATCCTCTGGTCGCGAAAGAAAGATCCGAGTGCCGGGCGGGTTGGGCCAAAGGTGCTCCTGGGCTGGCCGAACCGCATCATGGTGCTGCTCTATAACGTGTGGGTGATCGTGCTGGCGGTGTGTGTCATCCAGATGATGAAATAATGATTTAGTAAAGTAAGGACTCCCCTTTCATATAAAAATAATTTTTTGAGATAAAAAGCCCCGCTTTGAGAAAAACAAAGCGGGGCGAAGAACAATGCTATTTAAACTACAGGGCTATCACAGTTCCAGCAGCAAGGAACCAAATCATCAAGCTTGAGACCATGAGGGCTCCAAGATAGATTCTTCCGGTGCGGCGATAGAACCAGACATGCATGAAAAGCAAGATCATAAATTCGGGGATGTAGACCTGTAACATAAGCGGCCAAAGAGCGCTGAACTGAGGCAAGCCCAGCAATTCAAATCCGGGACCAGCATTAAACAGGTACCAAGGAACATATTGAATCAACCAGACAATCAGCAAACCCGCCAGGAAAGCAAAGCAGACCTTGATCCACCAAAGCCATTGGGTCTTTGCAGGAGTAGAAGCTTCTTTTTGATGAATTTGACCAAACAGGAATAAACCACCATTGATCAGGAAGAAAAGCAAGGCAGGAATCATGTAAAGGAAGAACAGACCTACACGTTCAGCATTTGCGAATTGGCGCATATATGGCCAGACAAAGCGGAATTCTTGACCAAGCATGACCTGGAAGAAACCTTCCAATAAGTAGAGTGTCATGAAAAGAATAAAGCCTAATAAAACAGTTTTTCCGATGATATTCCAGTTAATAACTGTTTTTTCTTGATCAAATGACACACCCATATCATACATGGTCACGTTCTGTTTTTTGTGGGCACCACGATACCAGATGGTAAACAAAATAGCACAAATGGCTGCATTAACCAAGAGCCATACAAAAACACCGTTGCCCACACTCATCTTCAACCACGGGAAAATCGCTTCATATTTATCACTTAAAGCACTCCATTGGGTGAAGATCGGGTAAGTAATGCCGCCGATTAACATATTAATGGTTGCGAACAACCACCAGTTTCCTTTTTTGGCAACATAACGGGTTGGCATGGGTTGAGCAACAGAAGCAAAGAATTTTGTCGCCAAGAGCAAATTGGTTAATGGGATCAGCATGAAAATGGCAGCTAGTAATGTAATCAGACCAAAGATTTCTTTCCACCAGAAAATTTGGCTGTTTGGATCAAGACCGGTAACGCCGCCTTTTAATGCTTCTTCCATCCAGGTGACGCTTTCTGCAACGGCCTTGTGATTCAGTGGCAGGAAGTGGTGTTCCATCGGAATCAGCGTTACACGGCGGGCAGTACCATCTTCAAAATTGCCATAGGTGGTATCCCATTCAATACGATCGGTGGTTAAACCAAATGCAGCAATGCGTGTGGCATTGGTAGGCAGACTGTCAACCGTCAACTGACCTTCTCTGAATATACTGAACTCGTCATATTTCGCCTGGCTTAATAACAAGTTCTTTAAATCAGGGGTACCATCATAACCACATTGGGGGTTGAGAGCCTGGATGTCAGGATTTATTGTTCCCAAAACTTGAGTCAGAATAGAACCCAAGGAGTGACCCATCACACCCATATTTGCGGCATCCACGTAGGGTAGAGATTTGGTATAGAGATATACGCTCTGCATACCGGCGGTGGAAGTTCCGCCCAATATACCCGCCAGATCAAATTTAGGGTCTGAATCGCCGTGTCCGATGATATCAGGTGAGACTACCACGAAACCGCGGCGGGATAACTCAATCGCAAAAGAGTCGTCCACCAGTTTGTCATTTTGGTAGCCATGAATATTAATAACTGCAGGAAGTGGATTTGCACTAGTTGCTTCTACTGGACGATACAATCTGGCAGCTATGGCATCTCCATTCTCATCAGTGATGGAGATATTACTGACATCGACTTTTCCAAAATCAGATTCAATCAATTTGGCCATGCCGGCTGCCAAAGTGATGATCACCACGCAAATGATGATCCAATTAACCGATTTCTTTACTTTTCCGCTCATTTAGTTTCTCCCGGGATTGTTTATGAATTTGTGTTGAGGATTATGGAATTTCAAAAGGAAAACTGACAACAGGTATTACATGGATAGCAGATTGGTCGTTAATCCAGAGACAACACCTCCTTAATAATTTATTTTCACCCGAATAAATAGATTATTGCATTTAGAGGAGTGAAAGTAAATCAGGCTTCGGCGAAGGTTAAGACCAACAATGCCCCGAAAACAACCGTTTTCGGGGCATTGTTATACTCCTTTGGAGTAAACAAAATCAGCAGTCTACTCCTTTTGGAACGTATTTTGTAAATCTATTTTGATGAATCCGAATCCTGTTTTAAATACAAGCGAACAAGTGTTGCAATGGAATCCACTTCTAATTTTCGCATGGCATCGTGCCTTTGTTTTTCGACTGTTTTTTGGCTTGTAAAAAGAAGTTCTGCAATTTCTCTTGTATTTTTTCCTGCGACAATTAATTTAATCACTTCGGTTTCACGCGGAGACAGACGGCCCATTTTGGAATCCTCTGAGGATCTTTTTGTGGAAGTTTTATCTCTTTCACCCCAATTTTGGGCACAATGTATTGCATTTTGCCAGGAAGCATAAAGGTCCTCGCGTTTAGAAGCAGACATTCTGGGCTCAAAATGAGTGTCAAGCCGCCAATTACTCTTTACTTCTTCAATGGATTCCCAATAACCAACTGAAAGTCCGGCCATATAAGCGGCCCCCTGTGCTGAAGTCTCGATTACTTCAGGACGCTCCACTGGAATCCCAAGAATATCAGCCTGGAATTGCATCAGAAAATCGCTTTTTGCGCCGCCCCCATCAACTCTGAGGGTATCTATTTTCTTACCGTATTTCTTTTCAATGCACTCCAAAGAATCTCGCGTTTGATAGGCGATTGATTCAATTGCAGCCCTTGCGATATGGCTTTTGCTGGTTCCCAGACCAATTCCAAGTATGGTCCCTCTTGCGTTTGGGCTATTGTAAGGGGCTCCGAGCCCAACGAGCGCGGGAACAAAGAAAACCCCCTGAGTATCAGGCACTTGCATTGCTAATCCGTCGGCATCGTATTCGTCGCGGATAATTCCTAAGCCATCTCTTAACCAATTTATCACGGCGCCGGAAACATCAGCGAAACCTTCCAAACCATAATCTGTTTTTCCATTAACTGTCCATAAAACAGGGGTGATAACGCCATCTCCAGGCAGATAATGTGTTTTACTGGTGTTGAGGATCATAAATGAACCAGTGCCATACGTGTTTTTTATCATGCCTGGTTCCGTACAAGCTTGTCCAAAGGCAGCCGCAGTCTGGTCTCCAACACACCCCGATATGGGGATGGGAACGCCAGAGAACAGGCGTGGATCGGTATGGCAGTATATTTCAGAGGAACTTTTGATGACCGGTAAAATGTTTTTTGGAATTTTGAATTCATTTAAGGTCCACTCATCATAAACCAGATGAGTGGTATCTAATAAACCCGTTCCAAATGCATTTGAATAATCTGTTACGTGTGACGTTCCCCCTGAAAGCTTCCATATAAGCCATGTGTCAATGGTTCCAAAGAGTAATTCTTCGTGAGCTAAAGCCTTTTGAATAGTACGATCTTCTTCCATTAACCATTTTATTTTTGAAAAAGACGCGTTAGGAACAGGAATGCATCCAGATCTCTCAAGTATTTCTGATTTCTCTTTATCGGTAATTCGGTCACAAATATATTGTGTGCGTCTATCTTGCCATGTTATCGCTCTGCCAATTGGTTCGCCGGTTGTTTTGTTCCAAACAACACTTGTACAGCGCTGACTTGAAATGCCAATGGCACGGATATCTTCAGGTAAAATGCGGGCGTTGCGTAAAACATCAGAAACTGCTAATAATGTCTTCTGCCATATTTCATTGGCATCCTGTTCGACCCAGCCTGCATGCGGATAGTATTGATCAACTTCATGAAATGCAGCAGCTACAATGTTGCCATCATGATTAAAAATAATGGCTTTGGATCCATTGGTACCCTGGTCAATGCTTAAGATATAACCATTCATTCAGCAGACTCCATCAGAGATCTTGGTAAATACCCTTCTTGATAATTGGGTATCGTTATTTAAGAAATAGTAACTTATTTGCAATAATTATACTCAGCTAACAAAATAGCGAATTTGGATGATGGCTTTTCTCATTAATGAAACAATAAAGAAGCTGAAAAAATTACCCGCGCTTTGAGCTTAATATTTTTTAAAAGTCAGATATCATACATCCAAAAGTGACAAAAATTGATCCCTAATATGTAAAACATACCTTACGTTAGGTATTTTATGATGTAAAATAGTATTGGAAAGGTAGAAAAGCCTTTCCTTTTCCAAGAGGAAACCATGAAACAATTCAAAGTACTTGAGATCAAAGAAAGTGTCTTTGAAGACAACAACCGGCAGGCGGATGTTCTCAGGGGAGAACTGAAAAAGAACAGGACCTTTTTATTGAATTTAATGTCCTCGCCAGGGGCAGGCAAGACCACCACCCTGGTGCGGACGATCGCGGCGCTGAAAGACGAACTGGCCATTGGCGTGGTCGAAGCGGATATCGATTCCGCGGTGGACGCCGACACCATCGCGCTGACAGGGGCCAAGGTGATCCAGGTGCACACGGGCGGGATGTGCCACATGGATGCCTACATGACGGAGCAGGGTCTTCACGAGATGGGCATAAGCGGCCTCGACCTGGTCATCCTCGAAAATATCGGCAACCTGCTCTGCCCGGCGGATTTTGACACCGGAGCGGCGCGCAACGCCATGATCCTGAGTGTGCCTGAGGGCGACGACAAACCGCTCAAGTATCCGCACATGTTCTCGATTGTCGATGTACTGCTGGTCAACAAGATTGACGCGATGTCCTTCTTCGATTTTGATCTGCAGGCCATGAGCGAACGGGTCAAGAAACTCAATCCGAACGTCAGGATCATCCCCATTTCTGCCAAGACCGGCGAAGGCATTTCCGAATGGGCAGACTGGATCCGCAGCGAAATCAAACAGTGGAAAACTGATTAATCATTTCAAGATGGAGAGGTATTTCTGATGGCTGTCAAAATGAAAGTACTGGAGTTCGCCAACAAAGTCAGTCGCAAGAAAATGGGTTCCAAAGCCGGCATCAAGGCCACCGATCCTGAATACATGATCCTCGAGCCTGTCGTCACTGAAGAGATGGCCGAAGTTGCCATGTGCCTTGGCATGCGCATCCCACGCAGCGCGGAAGAGATCTCATCCATGTGCGGCAAACCATTAGATAAAACCACTGAGTTGCTATGGGACCTTTCGATGGCGGGGGTGTGCTTCGTCAACAAGATCGACGGCGTGGACAAGTATTGGCACGACACCTGGGTGCCGGGCATCATGGAAATGATGAACAACAACCTGGAGAATGTCAAAAAACATCCCCAGATCGCGGAAGCGTTTGAGGCGTACGGCCGTGTGCGCGGAAAAGCCACCGCGGGCAACTTCCCGGTGGGAGTGGGTCTGATGCGCGTTATCCCCATTGAAACGGCGATCGACGGCAACAGCCGAAAGGCATCCTACGAAGAGGTCTCCAAATACCTGAACGATAATTCGATCTTCTCTGTCTCAGACTGCTCCTGCCGTACCGCCCGCGAGGCTATGGGCGAGGGCTGCGGCCATTTGAAAGAGGATATGTGCATCCAGATGGGGCACGCCGCGGAATACTACATCCGCACAGGGCGTGGACGCGAGATCACCCGCGACGAGGCGTTTGCCATCATCAAGCGCGCCGAAGAGAACGGCTTGATGCACCAGATTCCCAATATTGACGGCGTTGGCAAGACCCACGCCATCTGCAACTGCTGCGGATGCTCCTGCCTCTCGCTGCGCACCGCCGAAATGTTCATTAACACGGATATGGTGCGGTCCAACTACGTTTCACATGTCGACAAGGAAAAATGCGTGGCCTGCGGCGAGTGCGTCGAAGCCTGCCCGACCAACGCGCTGCACCTCGGCCAGAAGCTGTGCGGCAAGACCCCAATCGTGATCCCTGAACGCGAAACCCCGCGTGACAACGACTGGCCCGAAGAAATGTGGAATACCGACTACCGCTACAACCGCACGGATGTGGTCGACACCGGCACCAGCCCTTGCAAGACCAACTGTCCGGCGCACATCGGCATCCAGGGCTACATCAAGCTGGCCTCATTGGGCCGCTACACCGATGCGCTGGAACTGATCAAGCGCGAGAATCCCTTCCCGGCGGTGTGCGGACGCATCTGCCCGCGTAACTGCGAGAACGACTGCACGCGAGGTGAGATCGACGATCCCATCGCCATTGATGAGATCAAGAAGTTCATTGCCGAACAGGACCTTAATTCTGCTCATCGCTATGTGCCCGCCAAGCGACACGCCTACGGCAAGAAGATCGCCGTGATCGGCGCCGGACCTGCCGGGCTTTCCTGTGCCTATTACCTGTCAATTGACGGTTACAAAGTGACCGTATTCGAAAAGCAGAAAGCCCTCGGCGGAATGCTGACCCTGGGCATCCCCTCCTTCAGGCTTGAGAAGAGCGTGGTCAACGCCGAGATCGAGATCCTCAAAGACCTGGGCGTTGAGTTCAAGCTGGGATTCGAAGTCGGCAAAGACGCCAGCCTGGACGACCTGCGCAAGCAGGGTTACGAGGCTTTCTACATGGCCATCGGTGCTCAGGGCGGACGCAAGCTCGGCATTGAAGGCGAAGAGGCGCAGGGCGTGGTCTCTGGCGTGGACTTCGTGCGCAGCATCAACCTGGGCGAAAAAGTGGAACTCAATGGCAAGGTAATTGTGATCGGTGGCGGAAACGTGGCCATTGATGTTGCCAGAAGCGCCGTGCGCGTGGGCTCTGCCAGCATGGACCTTTTCTGTCTCGAGAATCGCGAGCAAATGCCCGCGCTGGATGAAGAAGTCGAAGAAGCGGAATCCGAAGGGATCAAGGTCAACAACTCCTGGGGGCCGAAACGCATCCTCACCAGCGGAGGCAAGGTCACGGGCGTGGAATTCAAGAAGTGCGTCTCGGTGTTTGATGAAATCGGACGCTTCGCTCCGAGCTACGACGAGAACCAGACCATCACTGTGGAAGCCGACCATGTGCTGGTCTCCATCGGACAATCCATCGAGTGGGGCACCCTGCTGGAAGGCTCCAAGGCGGAATTGAACCGCAACCAGACCATCAAGGCCGATGCGCTGACCTGGCAAACCTCCCAGCCGGATGTGTTTGCCGGCGGCGATGTGGTCACCGGTCCGAAGTTTGCCATCGACGCCATCGCGGCGGGCAAACAGGCCGCCATCTCCATCCACCGCTTTGTGCAGCCCGGACAGAGTCTGACCATCGGCCGCAGCAAACGGCAGTATAAATCGCTCAACCGCGCCGACCTGGTATTGAGCGGTTATGACCGCCTTCCGCGTCAGAAAGCCGGCCACCTGGATGTGGCAAAGGCCCAGATCGCTTTCAGCGACCTGCGCGCCACCTTCACCGAAGAGCAGATGAAGAAGGAAACGCAGCGTTGCTTGAGCTGCGGCGCCACCATTGTCGATACCGCGCTGTGCGTGGGCTGCGGCATGTGCACCACCAAATGCAAGTTCGACGCGGTTACCCTTGTCCGGGAATATGACGGCACGGGTGCCGCTTATGAAGATCTGAAACCGATCGTGATCAAGCAAATGTTAACCCGCAAGGTGCGGATCGCCGGCAAGAAATTCAGCCGCATCTTCAAAAACTAGGAGCCTCGTGCACGAATTAGGCATCATGTTCAACATCGTCCGTTCGGTGGAAGGTTTCGCCGCCAAGAACCAGGTGACCAAGATCGACACCCTGGTGCTGCAGGTGGGCGACCAATCCCCAGTGGTGCCGCATTATCTTGAGGCCTGTTACCCCGCCGCTGTGGACGGGACGATGATGGAAGAAACAAAATTGAAAATCGAGATCGTGCCTGGCAAAGAGTTCATGATCAAAGAGATCGTGGCTTGTTAAAACCTGTTTTAACCACGAACCACACGAAAAATACTAAAAAGAAGAGCACAAAACCAAACAAAGGTCTAGACCCCCGCGGATTGAAATCCGCAGGGGTCTGCTCTAAATATAGGTCAGTTTATGGCATAATCAGGGTGTGGGAAAAAACAAATCATTATGCTTTTGGAGGTTATGTGATGATCGCAAAACAACCTTTCGGACGGACCGGACATGTGAGCTCACGTGTGCTTTTTGGTGCAGCGGCGTTGTGGGACCTGCCACAGGCTGACGCGGATAAGACCATTGAGCTGGCGCTGGCCAGCGGCATCAACCATTTTGATGTGGCGGCCAGCTATGGCAATGCTGAAGATTATTTGGGCGACTGGATTCGTCGGCACGAAAGGCCGTCCTTTTTGGCGACCAAGACCGAAGAACGAACTTCGGCAAAAGCTAATGATTCAATCAAGCGGTCGCTTGAGCGGCTGCACGTAGACCACGTGGATATGATCCAGTTGCACAACCTGATCGACCTGGGTGAATGGCAGACGGCGTTGGGGCCGGGCGGCGCGCTCGAAGCGGCGCTCCGCGCGCGCGAAGAGGGATTGGTGCGCTTCATCGGCGTGACCGGCCACGGATTGACCGCCGCGGCGCAGCATACCAAAGCGCTTGAGCGCTTTGATTTCGATTCCGTATTGCTGCCCTACAGCTACCTGATGTGGCTGAATGAGCAGTACCGCAGTGATTTCTTAAACCTGCTCGCCATCTGCAAGAAGCGGAATGTGGCCGTGCAGACCATCAAATCGCTGGTGCACACGCCGTGGGGTGAACGCGAACACACGCGCAACACCTGGTACCGTCCGCTTGAAGCGCAGGCGGATATCGACCTGGCCGTGCATTGGGTGCTGGGTAACGAGGGATTGTTCCTCAATTCAGCGGGAGATATCAACATTCTTCCGCTTGTGCTGGATGCCGCCAGCCGGTTTTCGTCCAAGCCGACGGATGCAGTCATGCAGGCGATGGTGGATAGGTTGGAGATGCAGAACCTGTTTGCAGAGTAGTCAAGACAATAATGAATTGCAAAGTATTGGAGTAGCCCGATGAAGAAAAATGTTGAAGTTGTAAATGTAGGGCAAAAATTATCATTATTTAATGATTTATGGTCGCCAAAAATTATTGCCGAACTTAATGATAATTATGTCAAATTGGCAAAAATTCAGGGTGAATTCATCTGGCATAAACATGACGACGATGATGAAATGTTTTTTGTGATTTCGGGCGATTTAAATATTGAACTGCGAGAGAAAACGCTTAAATTAAAACCAGGAGAGTTGGCAGTCATCCCCAAAGGGGTTGAACATAGACCTGTCGCGAAAAACGAAGTCTCAATTATGCTGATCGAGACAAAGGAAACCATTAACACTGGTGATGCCGTTGACACTCAGGATATAAAATCGACAAAAGGCTCTTGGATTTGACCGATTCAAATTTCTAACAGATAATTTTTCTCTGAAAACTGGGCAAGAGTTTGTTTAGTGCAAGTCCCCAATTTCTTCAAACAGAAATTGGGGATTTTAATACCAGGTTGCTAATGTTGGATATGCTCAAGACCGCGCTGAAAGAGTTCGGCAACGTGCTGGTCATCCAGGCAGACGAAGACGTTGCGGCCCTGCTTGCGCGTGCGGATGATGCGCTTGTCGCGCAGTCCGCGCAGTTGATGTGATACCGCGGATTTACTGAGATTGAGCTTGGCGACCAGTTCGGTGACGCCGACCTCTTCGTCCGAGAGGAGGGAGATGATCTGGATGCGCGTGGGGTCGCTGAGTGAGTCAAAAAGGCCGGCCAGTTCGTAAGCCGTTTCAAGCGGTAGGATGGAGGGAGTCATATTTATTCCTTTTTAGTTGAATGATTGCTCAACTGATTTATAGTTTACCCTAGATATTACCTTTGTCAAGCGTTTAATAAGGAAAACGAATTGAAAAGACTATAATTGACTCAATTAATGACGTTACAGATAAGGATGATCCGCATGCAAGATTCAATCAAGTTGGGCAGAAAACTCACTGTGCATTATTCGCTGATCCAGGCGATCTATATCATGGGATATTGTTCGATCTACTCCTATGCGGCGGTGTTCCTGCTTGCGCGCGGATTCAGCAATTCGCAGGTTGGCTTGACCCTGACCCTATCCAGCGTATTGGGCCTGGTGGTCTCGCCGGTGGTGGCCAATTTTGCCGACAGGACCAAACGCTTTTCACTGCGGGCGATCGTGGCGGCTTTGCTGGTGGGCATGACGGTCTTCTCGGCGCTGCTGTTCATCATCCCCAGGCCAGTACTTGGCGTGGGCATTCTGTATGTCATCCTGCTGGCGTTCTTCTCTTCCCAAATTCCGCTGGTGACCACCATGGCCATGGACCATATCAACACAGGTGCACCGATCAATTTCAGCCTGGCGCGCGGCATCGGGTCGTTTGCCTTCGCCATCCTCTCCATCGTGTTGGGCTACCTCGTGGATGATTTTGGCGCGGGGGTGATCATGCTGGTCAACCTCACGCTGGGCGTATTAGCCTTTTTATTGGTGGTCAGTTTTCAAAAAGCCAGGCGCGGCGGCGAGGCCGGCGTGGACGGCGAGGTCGAACCGACCGGGTTGTTGGAGTTCGCCAAAAACAACAAGCGCTTTATCGCCATCGTAGGCAGCATCTCGATCCTGTTTTTCTCGCATGTGACCATCAGCACTTTCATGATCAATATCATCGAGCATGTAGGCGGAAGTAGCTCGGATATGGGGGTGGCCAATTCGATCGCCGCCATCTTGGAACTGCCGGCCATGGCGCTCTTTCCGCTGCTGTATAAGAAGGTGCACAATGCCGGCCTGCTGATGAAGATCTCGGGCGTGTTTTTTGTGATCAAAACAGTGGTCACGCTGCTGGCCCCCAGCGTTTTTTGGGTGGACGCCGCCATGTGCCTGCAGTTCTTCGCCTACGCCATGTTCATCCCCGCGTCGGTGTATTATGTCAACGAGGTGATCAGCGGCGCGGACCAGAACAAGGGCCAGGCTTTGATGGGCATGGTGATGGGCATCAGCGGCCTGATCGGCAATTACCTGGGCGGCCTGATGCTGGATTCGCGCGGCGGCGTGTCTTTCATGCTGACAGTGGGGCTTGGGGTATCATTCGTGGGACTTATTATGTTGGTGATGATTGATCGTAAGAAAAGGGCAATCAGTAATGAGTGATGTGTAATCAGTAATCAGTAATTAGTAATCAGGGATTTGGAAAGGCAGGATGAAAATGGAACCACACGCATCTGGTCAATCATGGGCAAATTCAATTTTTGCCATCACCCTTTTTGAGGAAGACCTGACTGCGGCGAAGACTTTTTATCATACGGTTTTTGAATTGGAACCCGTTTGGGAAGATGCCAATTCTTGCGTATTCAAGATTGGTGAGACGATGATCAACCTGTTGGATTCTAGTCAGGCGGACGGATTGCTTACGCCGGCCAAAATGGCCGCTAAAGAGAACGGCGTCAGAGCAGTCTATACCATCCATGTGGAAGATGTGGACGGGTTGTGCGCGACCCTGAAAGCAAACGGGGTGACGTTGATCAATGGCCCCATGGATCGTCCGTGGGGCATCCGCACCGCGAGTTTTGCTGACCCGGGTGGCAATGTGTGGGAGATTGCGAAGTAAAAACCCATCTCTCGCAAAGAACGCCAAGAAGAGGCAAAAAAAGAACGCCAAAAATACCTTTGAAGAAGTAAAAGGTAATGATAAATTTCCTCCCTGGACTTACACTTAACGAACGCTATTACACCGAAATTGTCGGACCGCTACTCAAGCAGTACGACCCGACGCTGCGCTATTCGGCCAGCCTGATCGGCTACGGGTCGGACGTGCTGGGCTACGACAACGCGACCAGCATGGACCACAACTGGGGTCCGCGGATGCAGATCTTTGTCGGCAAGGCAGACGCGGTGCGGATCGAGGGGATCAAGGCATACCTGCGCACGCACCTGCCCGGTGAGTTTCTGGGTTTTTCGACGCATTTCAGCCAGAAGGGACCCGACGGCACGCAGCACATGGAGGCTTATTCAGGCGGCGAGGTCAATCACCTGATCGAGGTTTACGAACTGGACGGTTATTTCGCTGAATTTTTGCACAAGGACGTGACAGAGCTCACCAACCTGGACTGGCTGTGCATCCCTGAGCAGCGGCTGGTCGAGTTGACCTACGGACGAGTGTTCTTCGACGGGCTGGGGCGCTTGCAGCAGATGCGCGAAGCACTGCGGTATTATCCGCGCGAGGTGAGGCTGGTCAAGCTGGCGGCCTATTGGGATTGTGTTTCCAACGAAGAGGCGTTTGTCGGCCGGGCAGTCGAGTTTGGCGACCTTTTGGGGTTGAAGATTCTCGCGGCGCGCATGATCAACATGATGCTGAAGGTCTGTTTTGTGTTAAAAGAACGCTATGTCCCTTATTCCAAGTGGTTCATGCGTGGGTTCGACGATCTGGGCTTGCCCGCGATCAAGGCGCTGGCTTCTGAGGTGTTGTGCGAGAATAACCCGGCAGCCATTGAGAACAAGCTGGCCGAACTTTACCTGGCGGTCTTGGCGCTGCAGAATGCATCCGCAGGGGTGCCGAGGGTGGAGCGGAGCATCTCGAATTACTACAACCGTCCGTACAAAGTGGTGATGGCGGGCGAGATCGTGGATGGACTGCGGAGCGCGATCACGGATGAGACGATACGGAACCTGGATCTGACCCTGGTGGGGTTGGATAACAAGCTGGATTCATCCGATTTTACGAATGCGGATATGTTGGGAAGAATACTAAGAATTTAATCTCTCGCAGAGACGCAGAGATCGCAGAGAAAATCTTTAATAGAAAATGAAATGGTGCGTCTCCCGGTATTTTCGGGGGGACGCACCCTACATGAATCGGATTCTCAATAATTCTAAGGGACGCACCCTAAATAATTATGTGTTATGCAGCGCCCAAAGACACGGACCGAGGGTGAAGCCGGAGAATACGGCCTGCATGGAGCTATCCAACGGGCTGCAGGCGTAAACGCCGATGTTGACCGAGGTCAGTTTCTGGTGCATGTGGAAGATGCGCATCTGCTTGAAGGTGACGCCATCCAGCGCGTTCTCGATGCAGAAATCCTGTCCGCGGCGGCTGAGGCGGTAGTGCATCTCGTTCTCGGCTGAGCTGATGTCGGTGGTGGCCCAGTCGGAGTATCCCAGGTTGGTGACCACGCTGCCGAGTTTGGAGGCTTGCGGAGATTCGTATTCCACCGAGGCTTTGAACCAGTTATCGGCATCCTGGTAGAGCACGACGCCGCATTGGTCGAAGAGTTTGACCGGGGCCCATTTGGTCCTGACGGTGAAGGAGAATTCCTGCTCGCTGACCGTGGTGAGGAAGGCGGGGGCGTTGTCGTGCCGAAAGCCATAATAGGTGCGCTGCCAATAATCCGTGTCGGGATCGGTGGTGATGGTCAGTTTATCCGCAGTCAAATCAAAGCGTTTGGGCGGAAAGATCCAATGAAATTGATTGAGGTCCATGTTAATGACTCCAGTTAATGAGGTATAGACAATTATAGCGCTTGCCTTGCTTTTTGAATCCAGGACCACACGGGCCAATTCTTAAAAAGTAATATGAGTTTTCCTACCCCTAGAAACCGGGAATCAGAAAGATTCCCGGTTTAGTCAGAAATTAAATGATAAACACCCTGTTCTGGAAAAGAGTAGGGTGTTTATCAACGTGCCATCAAATAGGAGAGAGATGAAATAAGCAGATAAGGTGATATTTGTTCAGACTTGTGGGTTCAAAGTAACCCGCGGATTGGCAGCATTCTTGTCAATTGAAAACGCCTGCCGCCGGCCGTTGATACTCAATTCGTAATCGCCGGCAAAAGCTGAGAGTTGCAGCATACCGCTGGCATCCGTGGTCATTTGTGTGGCAGGCAGCCACCATTCGCCCTTGATGCGTTTGAGCAGTTCGTCGTAAGCGGGCTTGGTGCTGCCGTCTTTGCGGATCAGGCCGCCGGGGGCGTGCAGCCAATTGCCGTCCTGTAGGTCCCACCAGGTGATGCCTTCAACGAGTGGATGGGCAAAGAGGGTCTCGTAATGCTGAACTGCTTCGCGCGCCTGGCGTTCTTCCCCTGCGGGGGTGGAAGGCCAATCGGTGACCTGGTAGTCGTTGAGGTCCACGATCTCGGGGGGCATGAGCTGACCTGATACGAGGGTGGTTTCGGTGAAATGGATGGGGATGTTGAAGCGGCTGAAGCGTTCAAGGATCTCGTGGGTTTTTTCGAGCCCCCACCAGCCCTGGTGCATGTGAGATTGGATGCCGATGACATCAAACTGGATGCCAGCTTCAAGGCAGCCCTCGATGAGGATGTCGTAAGCTGGGGAAGTTTCGAAATCGTTGATCAACAGCACGGCAGACGGATTGACCGCGCGAGCCGTCTCGAACATGGTCTTGATGGTCTGGATGCGTCCGTTTTGTTTGCAGATGCGGGTAATGCCGTTGTCGTATTTATCAAAGATGGGCATGATCACGGCCTCATTGATCACGTCCCACATGTCGATCAATCCGCGGAAGTCGCTGACCTCGCGTTTGATGCGGTCCACCTGGGCTTGCAGAATGGCGGCGTTATCCATTTGCAGCAGCCAATCCGCGGTCATGGTGTGCCAGCAGAGGGGATGCCCCTTGGTTTTCAAGTTGTGATTCAGGCACCACTGAGCTGCGAGTTTTCGTGATTTTGTGAGCGGAGCGCCTTGTTTGGGTTCAAAGGGTCCCCAATAGAAGGGCAGGGTGGCTGCATTGCATAACTTCAGCAGGTTTTGGGCAAGCTGCTCAGCTTTTTCGAGCGCAGGGCCGGTGTATTCGCCGCCAGCCAGGGGAACGGTGTCAAAGGCGGCCGTGCCAAACAGGAATTTGTGATTGGTCTGGGCGACGGTGACGGTCTGGTTGGCCAAGGGCGCGCCGTTTTGATCCGTCACGGTGATGGAAGCGTTGATCATTTTGTCTTTAAGCTGCTGGTTCATGATTGCCTCCAGAGAAGATCGTCAAAAAATAAATTAGAAAAATAGCGGTATCGTTTCCGGTAACGATACCGCTATTATAGCACTGGAACTAAAAAAGGTTAATGTCTAGCGATTGATCTGAATGATGACTTTGCCGCGGGCATGTTTGGCGTTGAGGTATTTGAGCGCTTCCGCGGTTTGTTCCAGCGGGTAACAGCGGTCAATCACTGATCTCAATTTTCCTTCAACAAGCAGATTCATCAGAAAATCAAGATCTTTGGGGTTGGCATCGGTATTGGCGATGGTCATTTTTTTATTGCTAAGTGACATCAGCTTGCCAAAGATCATCATCATGATCAGATGGGGCAATGCTCCTCCGACCATTACAAAGATCCCCTTCGGGCTCATGACCCGGCGGAAAGTGGAAAAGGACCGCTTGCCATTCACTCCGAGTATGAGGTCGAAGCGCTGTCCGTTTTGAGCGAAATCTTCTTTTTTATAATCGATGACCCGATCCGCGCCGAGGGAGCGCACCAATTCAACATTCTGAGTGCCGCACACCGCGGTCACATGGGCGCCGAATATTTTTGCCAACTGCACAGCAAAATTACCCACACCGCCGCCTGCACCCGAGATCAACACGTTCTGCCCGGGTCGAATTTTGCCAACATCACGCAGACCTTGCAAGGCGGTTATCCCGGCCATGGGCAGGGCAGCAGCTTCATCAAATGAAACAGATGCCGGTTTCGAACACAAATATTTTTCATCCACTGCAACATATTCAGCGAATCCGCCGCTGCCGTACCTGGCAATATCACCAAAAACCTGGTCGCCAACTTTGAATTTCTTCGCATCGGGCCCTACGGCTTCGACCACTCCGGCTATGTCTTCACCCAAAATCCTGCGCGGAGGAATGATGTGCACCTGAATGGAACGGTTATCGAAAGCATTGACGGAGCAAGCCATAATTTTGACCAAAACCTCGGCGCCGGTTGGAACCTGTTTATCAACCTCTTGCAAAACG